>WQRS01000001.1 GCA_009786615.1 Treponema sp.
TATAAGCTTAATGAAAAAAACAAAAACGTTTCGTTTTCCAACTCCGGTCAGGCAAAAATTGAGGAACTTCTTACCAAGCGCGGGCTTATAAAAGGCTCAATCGTTGATGAGGAGAACTTCGAATATATACATTACTTTACGCAGGCGCTGCGCGCGCACAAGCTTTTCCACCGGGATGTTGATTACGTTGTGCAAGAGGGGCTTGTGCAGATAGTGGATGAGTTTACCGGGCGCATACTCACAGGACGGCGGTATTCGGACGGACTGCATCAGGCGATTGAGGCAAAAGAGCGCATCAAAATAGCGCAGCGCAACCGNACGCTTGCGACAATCACGTTCCAGAACTACTTCCGCCTGTACTCAAAAATCGCCGGAGGCACGGGAACCGCGGACACTGAAGCGGCGGAGTTTGGCAAGATTTACAAGCTGGAAGTCGTTGTCATTCCTACTAACCTTCCTGTGGCGCGGGAAGATGAGGACGACATTATATACCTTAACGAGAAGGAAAAGTTTACCGCGCTGTGTGATGAAATCTCTGAAGCCCACGCGCGCGGTCAGCCTATTCTCGTTGGAACCGCCTCCATCGAAAAGTCTGAAAAAATTGACACCTTCCTTACCCGGCGGGGAATCCGCCATGAAGTGCTTAACGCGAAAAACCACGCGCGCGAGGCCTCCATCATCGCCGAAGCCGGCGCGAAAGGGGCGGTGACGATAGCAACCAACATGGCGGGGCGCGGAACGGACATTAAGCTCGGCGGCAACCCAGAGCATCGCGCCCGAAAGCGCGCCGGCACGGAAGCCTCCGAAGGGCAAACACCGGAGGCGCAGGCAAAATACGCATCAATTTACAAGGAAGAGTACGATAAGTGGCGGAAGGACTACGAGGAAGTTAAAGCCCTCGGAGGTCTTTACGTTATAGGAACCGAGCGCCACGAAAGCCGGCGCATCGACAACCAGCTGCGCGGTCGTTCGGGACGGCAGGGGGATCCGGGCCGGTCGAGGTTTTTTATCTCACTTGAGGATGACCTCATGCGCCTTTTCGGCGGCGAAAATATCAAAAGCCTTATGACAAGGGTGGGAATGAAAGAGGGCGAGCCGATTTACCACCCGTGGCTTAACAAGAGCATCGCAAAGGCGCAGCGCAAAGTTGAGGAGCGGAACTTTGAAATCCGCAAGCACCTTCTTGAGTATGACGATGTATTGAACCAGCAGCGCAAGTACATTTACGAACAGCGTGATGCAATTCTCAAAGACAGCAACTTAAAAGAGCGGGTAAACAACGCCACAAATGACATGATGGCGATGTTTTTGGAGAACTTTCAGGAGAGCCAGAAAAAAGACCCGTCTCTGGCTTTGAAAGACCTGACTGAAACGCTTAAAACCAAGTTTGGCTATGTTTTGAAAACGGAGCAGAGTGAAATCGCCAACATGGAATTGCTTGAAAAGCGCGTGTGCGCCGAACTGCGCCAGGACATCGATGAGAAGGAAGCCATAATTGGTGAGTACCTTAACCTGTTTATCCGCGATCAGTACCTTGCGATGGTGGATAAAAAATGGCTTGATCACCTTGAAAACATGGAGGCTCTCCGCGAGGCTGTTTACCTGCGCAGTTACGCCCAGAAAAACCCCCTCACCGAGTACAAACTTGAGGGCTTCCAGATTTTCGACACAATGATCGACGACATACGCCAGGTGATTGCCTCGCGCCTGCATTTGGTGCGCATACAAACAGAAAACCGGGACATGACCCGTCCCCACTCAGCCCCAACAGCTCAAAGCGCCACTCACTCAAGCATGGGTTCTTTCGGCGCGGCGGCTTTGGCTCCGCNTGCTGGCGGTGAAGCGTCAGGACAGCAACGGTCTGCCGGAGGACGTATGCAGGGAGGCTCGGTGACGGTGGTGCGCAACCAGCCCAAGGTGGGGCGTAACGATCCATGCCATTGCGGGTCGGGGAAGAAGTTCAAGCACTGCCACGGAAGATAGCGGTAATGTGTCCGGTAAGCTAATTTGCCGGGCGTATTACGAGCAAATGCCGCTTTTCTTCCAAAAAAGGCACTTTTACGGGTAAGATCTCCCAGCCAGCGATGGAAGCGGTTTTGTCCTTCCGGAGACTGTCCAATAACAGCCGCATCTCTTCTTCAACCGTTTCCCGGCGGCCTTTGTAGGCGGCAAGGATTCCGCCGCTTGCCAAAAGCCGCAAAAGCCCTTTGAAAATGTCAGGCTCAAGAGGTCTAAACGCGCGGAACACAATAAGGTCAAAACAACCTCGAAGTTTTGTCTCCTCCATGTCAGCTTCCTCAATATCCGCGTTGGTAAGCCCCATCACAGCCAAAGTATTGCGCAGAAACCCCGCGCGCCTTCCCATGCGCTCAATAAGCGTAAAACGCACGTCTTCCATGTTAGCCGCTAAAGGTATGCCCGGAAGCCCGGCGCCTGAGCCAACATCGGCAACATGCAAAGTGTTGCTCAAAGTGCCAGCCTTACCGCCGCTTGTAATCATTTCATCAAGCAAGCGGCGAATTATGTGCAAAGGAGCCAGAGAATCAAAGATGTGCTTTACAATCAACTCGCGGCGATCTTGCACTTTAACAAGACCGTACGCTTTGTTAAAAAGCTCAATTTCGTTAACGTAGGCGGTAAGCAGTTTGCCTATACGCTTAAGATCCGCTTCCCCCGGCGCGATCATTTTTAACCCTTCTTCAAGCAGGTTGTCATTCACTGTTATTTTCCTGTGCGTACATGATACCACATTACGCGCCTGTTTCCTATGAGCATTTTGGTCATTATTGTGCTTGCATTTTTTTTTGTTTTTGTATACGGTGTTGCGTATGCCTATCAAGATACCCAAGAATTTGCCTGCCTACGATGCTCTGACTCATGAGCGGGTTTTTGTAATGACTGAGGAACGCGCCGAGCGTCAGGATATTCGCCCTTTAAGGGTTGCTATCGTTAACCTCATGCCAACAACGCTTGATACCGAGATGCAGCTTTTGCGCCTTCTGGGGAATACCCCGCTTCAAGTTGATATCAGCTTTTTGCGAATGCAAAGCCACAAATCCAAAAATGCCCCTCCAGGTCATTTGGAGAAGTTTTATTCCTGCGCCACAGAAATTATGGATGAAGGTAAACGCTACGATGGTTTTGTAATTACCGGTGCTCCTGTGGAAACCATGCAGTTTAATGAGGTTGACTATTGGGAGGAGCTTACCGCTGTCATCGATTACACAGATAACCACGTTTTTTCAACGATGCACATTTGCTGGGGCGCTCAAGCCGCTCTTTTCCACCGTTACGGCATACCGAAAAAGCCGCTTCCGGCGAAGCTGTTCGGTATTTTTCCCCACGAGGTGAACGAACGTTATTCTCCGCTTTTTCGCGGCTTTGATGATGAGTTTCTTGCCCCGCAATCACGCCATACCGAATGTGACCGGGGCGCAATAGCCGCCCAAAAGGCATTAACCATACAATCAGAAACGGAGGAAGCGGGCGTTTTTATTGTGACCGCCAGGGATGGGCGGGAGGTTTATGTTACCGGGCATCTTGAGTATGATCCTTTAACACTGGACAAGGAATACCGCCGGGATGTAGCGAAGGGGCTTCCCATCACCGTTCCAAAAAACTACTATCCAGATGATGATGTGGGAAAAGCCCCAATTGTCCGCTGGCGGGCGCACGCCCACCTGTTTTTTTCCAACTGGCTTAACTATGTGTACCAAGAAACTCCATACGATCTTGGGACTCTGTAGCAGATACTTTATTTTTTAGGAGCATTTTATGAGCAACACGTACAAGTTTGAGACGGTCCAAGTTCACGCGGGGCAAGAAAAGCCTGATTCAGCGACTGACGCGCGAGCTGTCCCAATTTATCAAACCACATCGTATGTATTTCCTTCATCAAAGTCGGCAGCGGATCGCTTTGCCCTTGCTGAGATGGGAAATATTTACACAAGGATTATGAATCCTACACAAGACGTTTTTGAAAAACGGGTCGCCGCTATGGAAGGCGGTATTGCTGCCCTGGCTACAGCTTCAGGTTCTGCCGCCACAACNTANGCGATACAAAACATCGCGCGATCCGGAGATCACATTGTCGCTGATACCCAAATTTACGGCGGNACATACAATTTATTCGCGAACACCCTCAAAGACTCAGGCATTGAAACGACTTTTGTAGANGGAAGCGAAAGTGCCAATTTTGAAAAAGCAATTAAACCAAACACAAAGGCCATCTTTTTTGAAACCCTGGGCAATCCNAATTGCAGCATTGTTGACATAAAAGCAGTGGCGGATATTGCCCACAAGAACGGAATACCTTTAATTGTTGATAACACATTTGCAACGCCGTATCTTTTACGCCCGATAGAACATGGGGCAGACATTGTAATTCATTCGGCGACAAAGTTCATGGGAGGGCACGGAACAAGCATTGCAGGTATTATCGTTGACGGCGGGAAATTCGACTGGGCGGCAAACGACAAGTTTCCGGGGCTTTCGCAGCCTAACCCAAGTTATCATGGTGCGATTTTTTCCCAAGTCGCCGGCAATGCGCAGCCTACATTATTAAAGCGCGCTGCACACTTTTAAGGGATTCAGGCGCTTGTGTGTCGCCGTTTAACGCCTTCCTTATCCTTCAAGGTCTTGAAACACTCTCGCTTCGGGTAGAGCGCCACGTTGAAAACGCCTTAAATGTGGTGAACTTCCTCAAATCGCATCCGCAAGTGAAAAAGGTAAACCATCCTTCATTAAATGAGGACAAGAATAACGACCTTTACATAAAGTACTTTCCCAATGGCGCGGGCTCCATTTTCACATTTGAACTGGACGGCGACGGGGAAAAGGCAAAGAAGTTTACCGAAAGTTTAGAACTTTTCTCACTCCTTGCAAATGTCGCAGACGTTAAATCGCTTGTGATTCATCCGGCTTCTACCACTCACTCGCAGATGAGCGAAAGTGAGCTTGCGGAATCAGGAATAAAAGCGAACACTATCAGGCTTTCTGTAGGAACAGAACACATTGACGACATCTTAAACGACTTAAAACGCGCGTTTGAGGCTGTGAAGTAGCGGTAGGTAACATGGGGATTTTTCAAAACTCAAGGTTGAGTTTTGAAAAATCCCCTTACTTTACTAACTCGAATAATTATCAAAATATCCTTGAATTAAGACAACCGGAGTTCCTTTGTCACCTGAACCGCTTACAAGATCGCAGAGACTTCCCAAAAGGTCAGTAATATGGCGTGGNGTAGTCCCTTCAGATTCCATGTTGCCTTTCTGGTCATATCCGGCTTTTGCACGTATCGCTTTTTCGATTTCAATGCGCGCCTGTTCTCTTGAAAGNCCNGCAAAATCGTTATCCGCAAGNTACTTAAGNTTCAGCTCATTGGGCGTTCCCCTTAAGCCTGATGTAAACGCCGGAGTAATCACAGGNTCAGCCAATTCCCAGATGCCGCCNACCGGATCCTTAAAACCGCCGTCCCCGTAAACCAAAACTTCGATTTCTTTGCCNGTTAAATCCCGCAGCGCTTTCTGCATTTTTTGGACAAAGGCTTCACAATCTCGCGGGAAAAGCTTTACCCGTTCTTCNGANGCTTTGTTGGAACCAAGCAACCCGTACAGATCATTGNANCCTGANCCGTCTATAGGAGACGACATAATCTCATCCAAAGCCAGAACTTTTTTTGCGCCGGCTGCGGTTACAGCCCGTTTTGTCCTCGCCCTTGTATGAATATCAGCAACAATAACCTGGTCAGTATACTGTACAATGCGCTTGGGATCGGAGCAGAGAATGATTTCGATGTTATTGCTAAGTGACCTGTAATAGGAAACATAATCAATCCCTGTGAACTCGTGTTTTATCTCCTCCCCAAAAAGGCGGCGATATTCAGCCTCATCAAGGCAGTCCAAATAGGGGTTTAAGTTTTTGTCTTCAACATCTTCCCAGGAGATAAGCTGGTTCCCAACTTCGTCTGACGGGTAACTTAACTGAACTGTTACTTTTTCCGCACCTCTGGCAATGCCTTTAAGGAGCATGGCAAAACGGTTGCGGCTTATGATGGGAAAAACAACCCCTATATGACCGCCTGAAGTTTTTGCCCTCACATCGGCTGCGATGTTGTCAACAGAAACGTAATTCCCCTGCGAACGCGCCACCACCGCTTCAGTGATACCAAAAATGTCACCATCATTGATACTGATTTTTTCATACTCAATCGCATCTTTAAGCGACTGGCACACGATAGCTACAAGATCATCTGACTCTCTGATGATCGGCGTACGCAGACCGAGCACCCTTGTTCCTATTACTCTCATGCATAAATTATACTATAACGGAAGCAAAATTTGAACTACAAAAAAACGATGAACCATAAGCCGGGTTCTGTATCCAAAGGCTGGAAGCCTTCTTCGCTGCCATCTATCTCAAGCCGGCTTTTCAGGCGGCCTTCGTGCAGTCTACCCGCGGCATAAGACGGACAGCCCTGCCGCTGCTTGACTTTGCTCCTGATGAGGTTTGCCGTCCGGCTGCGTTACCGCCGCCGAGGTGGGCTCTTACCCCGCCCTTTCACCCTTACCTGCGTANTTTCGCAAATCTTTGCGAAAATACGCACATGGCGGTTTNCTTTCTGTTGCGCTATCTGTGATAAGNCCTTTTGTGAACCTTACCCCCGGGCGTTACCCGGCATCATGTCCTGCGGAGCCCGGACTTTCCTCCTGGCGGCTGGTTTTTTACAGCGGCAGGAAATTCCTGCGCTTTTAAAAACCATCGTCAGGCGACAGCCGGTTCATCGTTATAATTAATCACTCTTCAAAGTCTATATTTGCCTTTTCGTCCTCCTCTTCATCCTCTTCGTCATCGAAATCTTCATCCATGTCGTCAAGGTCAGAAAGGCTCCCTGAATCTTCTTCGTGGAANAAGTCCTCTTCCCCATGTTCAGATTCNTCATAAAAAAGTATGCGGGAACAGTAGGGGCAAAAAACGATTTCCGATCCCTGCCGCACCGTGTTTGCAAACTGGGCAGGAAGAATCATGTGGCAGCCCATGCAGACCCCGCCTTTAATGGCGACAATACCGCGCCCCATTTTATTTCTGATAATGCGCTCAAACTTAAAAAGCACCTCNGGCTCCAAGTCNGGGGCAAGTTCTTTTTCCCGCTGAGAAAGCTCCCCAATTTGCGCGCGTTTGGCGGCGACTTCTTCNTCGATGCCCCTTCTCCGCTCATCAAGCTCTTTTTCCTGCTGCTCTATGAGCGCCTGGTTTTGCTTTATCTGCTCNTCCAATTCCAGAAGAGCTCGCTCTTCGCGAAGAAGCTTGGCGCGAAAATCCTTTGCCTTATCCCCGGCATCCTCCCGCTCCTTATCAAGCGCCTCGTACTCGCGTTGGGTGCTGATTAACTCCATGTGTTTTTCAGCTTTCTCTATCTTTGCTTCCGCATCTGCAAGCGAATTGCGGTATTCAATTTCTGCTGTTTTGGCTTTTTCATANTCCTGATTTTTTTCGATGAAGGTNTTTTTCATCCTCGCCAGAAGCTCTTCCTGGGTGACAAGCAGTTTCGGAATTTCCTGTATGCGCTGTTCCAGCCCGATTTTTTCCGATAATATATCCTGCAACATTTTTAAATTCTCAAAAACTTCTTCCATTGCTTTACTTCCCCTAACCCAGTCTATCACAAAATATCAAATATTGCTAGAGCTTAAGGAACATGGCTAATCCAGGCTCCTTTAAGCTCGCTATTCCTTACTGATCCAGATAATCTTTTAACTTGCGGCTCCGTTTGGGATGACGCAGTCTTCTTAGCGCCTTTGCTTCTATCTGCCTGATACGTTCCCGCGTAACATTAAAATAAAGCCCAACTTCCTCTAAAGTCAGCGAGTAGCCGTCATCAAGCCCGAAACGCATTTTAAGCACATCCTGCTCGCGCGGCGGAAGTGTTTTGAGAATGCCGATAATTTCATCTTGCAGCATTTTAAACTGCGTCTGATTTGACGGATTCTCCACGTCCTTATCCTCAATGAAATCGCCTAAAAGCGANTCCTCTTCCTCACCAATCGGCGTTTCCAGACTTATAGGTTCGCGCGCAACGTTTTTCACAGACTTCACNCGCTGNGTAGTCCAGCCNAGCCTTTCGGCAATTTCATCATCAGTGGGCTCTCTGCCAAGCATCTGCACAAGCGTACGTGATTCACGGACAACTTTGTTGATTTGCTCGATCATGTGAACAGGAACGCGGATGGTGCGCGCCTGATCAGAAATGGAGCGGGTTATTGCCTGGCGAATCCACCATGTCGCATACGTTGAAAACTTAAAGCCCTTTTTGTACTCAAACTTTTCAACGGCTTTTATAAGCCCTATGTTTCCTTCCTGCACAAGGTCAAAAAAATGAAGCCCGCGGTTGGTGTATTTTTTNGCGATGGAAACGACAAGGCGCAAGTTGGCTTTTATAAGCCTGTCCTTGGCGTTTTTCATCATCACACGTCCCCGGTTGATCTCCTTTGCCATGAGGTTGATGCTTTCGATTGTTTCCTCAAACTCCGCCTCCATCTGGCGAAGTTTTTTCTCACTCACCTGAATCTGGCGGATTTTGTCCTTAATTTCATCGGAACTTAAACCCAGCGCTTCCTCAAGCTTTTCCCGCTCCTCTTTGATTGTCAGTCCCCTGCCAAGCATTCGCAGGTCTTTAAGCGACTGCACCTGCAGGTGCTTTTCCACCCGCTCTTGTTCTTTTTTGTAACGTTTAATCCTTTTGGAAGCCTGAATAAACTTTTCAGAAAAACCGGAAATTTCATCGGGGTGGATTTCAGCCTCCGCGATTATTTTCATTAAGTTTCCCCGAATGGTATTCAGTTCTTCATCATCAAAAATATTCACACCGCGGACAATGAGCTTACGTTTTAAGTCGATGTAGCTGCGAAGATCATTTAAAATCAGGCGCAGCGTCTCTTTGTAAAATTGATTTAACCTTCGCATTTCAGTCATATGTTCAGTAATTTCTTTTTTAGATAAATTCAGTTCCCGCAAATCCCGTTTGGAAAAAGCTTTCTGGGCGATTTGATAAAACTCAGGGATTATCATACCCGATTTTTTTATCACGCCTTTTATTATGTTCTCCCCTTCCTCCATCTGTTTGGAAAGGCTCACTTCCAGCTCAGCGTTTAATAAGTGCTCACGTCCGATTTCCCTTAAATAAAGGCGGATGGGGTCGTCAAAAGAGGATTCCTTTTCGTTGTAAATAAAACGCTTTTTCTCGGTTTCCGTTTTGGTTTTTTCAGCTTCCTCATCATCATCGCTTAACTCCTCCTCAACAATCTGGACATTGTTTTCGGCAAGGAGGGCAAGCACCTGCTCGATTTTGTCAGAGTTGGCGATGTGTTCAGGCAGGTAATCGGCGATTTCCTCAAAAAATATTGTTTTCTTTTCTTTTGCATAATCAATAAGCTTTACAACCGCCGGATGATCGATGCCGCTCTCTGTCTCTCCAGNCCCAGGCACAGGACTACGGCTTGTGCCTGCGGGAGCTCCCGCGTTAAGCCTCGCTTTGATCTTACGTTTCGGTTTTTTCAGTTCAGTCATTGGTTATCTTCCTTAAACTTTCAGCAGGTTCAGATCGCTGTCCACCCGCATTTTTTCGGCCAAAAGCTCCTTTGCTTCCGGACCGCTTGAGTCTTTTTTTAATTCTCTAAGCCTAAGTATTATTTCCTGTTGCCGTTGTTTTAATTTCCCCCTTTTAATTTTTTTTATGCCATCAGTCACAAGCCTGGTCTGGTTTGTCTGAAACTCCCCCGAAGCGCTCCGTTCAATAAAAAAAGCCTTTAATGCCTGTGACTCAAGGCGGGACAAAAATTCCTCTATCCCTGTCTCCTCATACCGGACGTTTTCCTCCAAAGCGAGGAAAATCTCTTTGGCATAAGGGTCTTCGATATCGGCAATATCAACTGACGCCCTAAACCTCTGAAAAAGATCATTCCCGCCGTTTGCCGCAGCATCAGCTGTTACATGGTTTACCGCAACTACGATAAGCAAAGAGAGCTCATCGTTTAAGCGGACAGGTCTTCCGCTGCCGGCAGAAGATTCACTGAAAGCTGCTTTACCCTTAGGCTCAAGATGTCCGCTTGAGCTCCGGCGCGAAAGGTAATTACTGAAATCCTCATCAACCGCTTTTGGAAACAGGGAAAAAGCATCGGCGATAGTTTCGATGCACGAATCCCTTGCAACCTTGGAATCCAAAAGAGCCACGTACGGAAAAAGGGAAGCGACCGACCCGGCTTTACCAAGTGGTGAGTTTCCCTTTGCCGTGTTTTGAGATCTGGCTCTTTGTATCAGATAATCGATGTCATTTATAAAACATTTTGCAACTTTCTGCAACTCCTGCACACCGCACTTTAATAAAATATCAGCCGGATCTTTGGGCGCATCGATAAAAGCGTTTTCGCTTTCCATGCTGTCAGCGGACAAATCGGCTTTATCAACCTGCACTACAGCGGAAGAAAGCCCCAAACTTCTGCAGATGTAAACGCCCTTTGCCGCCGCCGTTTTCCCTGCCTCATCGCTGTCAAAAAAGAAAATCACCTGCTCCGCCCAACGCGAAAGCACTTTTGCCTGCTCACTTGAAAACGCCGTTCCAAGCGGCGCCACGGCGTTTGTTATGCCTGCTTGATGCAGAGCGATAACGTCCATATAACCTTCGCCCAAGTAAACCGTTTTTGTGCGCCTTACTTCGTCCAACGCAAGGTTTAAGGCAAAAAGCGTCTGTCCTTTTTTGTATATTGGTATCTCCGGTGAATTGATATACTTGGGCGGTGTATAACCGTCCGCCGCCTGCGTGCTGTTACCCGCTTCAGGAAGTATGCGGCCGCCAAAAGCGACTGTTTTTCCGTGGCGGTCTGTTATAGGGAACATAAGCCTGTTTGAAAAAAACGCCACTTCGTTGTACTTTTTGGAAAAAAGCCCGCAGGTATCTAAAAATTCCTTTGAATAACCTTTCCCTTGCAAAAACTTAAAAAGCCAATAGCGGTCAGCCGGAGAATAACCCAAGCGAAACTTTTCCGCCATTTCTTCCTGAATTCCCCTTGAGGCAATATATTCGCGCACAAAAGCCGCTTCCTTTGTTTCAAGCAGGCAATGGCGGAAAGTCAAACAAAGGCGCTCATACAATTCCCCAAGTTCTTCCTTTGCTTTNAACTTTCGCTCATCTTCCAANGAAGAAAAGCCATCTGAACTTTCATAGGCAAGTGTTACGCCTGACTTCCGCGCAAGCATTTCAATCGCTTCCGGGTAACTTAACCTGTCCATTTCCATCACAAAACTTAACACAGAAGCACCTTTCTGGCAGCCAAAGCAATAATACGTCTTCATTTCCGCATTTACAGTGAACGAGGCCGTTTTCTCTTGGTGGAAAGGGCACCGNGCCCACCAGCGCCCGCCCCTGTTTTCCAGTTTCACATAATCAGAAACCACAGTAACGGCATTGAGACNATCTTTGACCTCCTGAATCGAGGATTCACTGATTCTGCGCATCTTACATCCTGCCTAATTACTGTCTTACGAACAAAGCCTCTGCCCTGTTGTGTTCAAGCAGGGTGCGGGAGAAAAAATGCCGCCCATCAGCAGGGTCTACAAGCCTGAAAAACAGGTAATCGGTGCGTATGGGGTTAAATGCCGCCAAAAGCGAAGTAACACCCGGAGATGCAATGGGAGCAGGCGGAAGTCCGCGGTGCATATACGTGTTAAACGGGCTTACCACCTCCAAATCGCGGTAAAAAAGCCTGCTTGGGTGCGGGCGGCCTAACTTTTCNGTNAGCACATAAACNACAGTNGCGCAGGACTGGAGCGCCATGCCAATTTCCAGGCGGCGGAAAAACACGCCCGCCATAAGAGCGGCTTCTTCACGCAGGCGGAACTCCCGTTCTACTATGGACGCCATGATAACACGCTCGTTAAGTTCCCCGGGCGACATTTGCAGCCCTTCAGGGGCAACGCGCGCAAGCTGGTTGAAAAAATTATTCGCCATAGCTGTGACTACCCTTTCGGCCGGGTAGGAAAGCGGGAAAAGATAGGTGTCGGGGAAGAGATAACCTTCCATCGTATAACCTGGGATGTTAAAGGCAGCCAAGATTTCAGGTGAAGATGCTGCGGCGATAAAATCATGCGCGTTTGTAACACCTGCGTTTTCAAGTATTTCCGCTGTCCGCCGCACGGTAAGCCCTTCAGGGATTGTCACCCGCACCATCATCTGCTCACCGGATGTAAGCACCGCGCGTATGCTTGTCTGACTTGCCGGAAGCTCAATGCGGTAAGTTCCTACTCTGATGTGATCGTTGCTTATGCGGGCAAGCAGGTTCCAAAAATACTGATGGCGTATAATGCCCGCGCTCTCAAGCCGCCTTCCCACCGATTGGGATGTTTCACCGCTTCGCACTTCGATGATAAGCGCCCCGTTTCCGTCAAGCCGCATGGCAGGCGGGCTGTTTACTGATAAGGGAAAAGATAAGGAGGCTTGAAAAAGGTCAGGCGATCCGGAAGGTGGAGCATTCAAAAAAGCGGCACCTGCCAGAATAACAGCGCCTGAAATTATTCCCATGGATATAATCCCGCTTAAAAACTTGAAAACAAAGCGTGATTTCCGCCTTTTTCCGGATTTTTTAGCGTATTTGTAAGTTTTACCAGTTTCTTTATGTACAGCCTTGTCACTTTTACCATTCATAATTTTTTCTCCTTTGCAGCATTAAAATGAATGCTGCCTTTTTTCAAAAGCTCTTCCATTTCTTTTATGGAAAAGCTCTCATAAAGAGTCTTTTCTATTTTCAGAAGAAGCATTCGCTCATTATCGGCAAGAAAACGCTCCTCCGCCTTAAAGCGGGGGTAAAGCGCGGCGCATTCGTTAAGATGTAAAAAAACTCCGGTTTCTTCGCCATTGCCGGTTTCATACGTTTTTGTCACTAAAGAACAATCTCCGTGTCTTCCATAGCAAGGGTAATTTTTATCCCCTTGATATTCAGCCGCTCGGTATACCACTTTGCCGACTGCAAAATATTAAAGAGCTTATGGTCATCATAAGCCGGGTCATGGTGAAAAAGCACCATGTGTTTTATGTTCCAATTTGCCGAAAAATCCAATGCAAGGCTGAAAGCGCTGTGCCCCCAGTTGTACTTTTCAATTGCCTCACCCAGTGTGTACTGCGAATCGATAACTATCAAATCCGCGCCGGAAAAATACTCCGTATTCTCCTTCGTTTTCTCAAAATCAGCAGATTGAAGTTCGGTGTCCGTAGTATAAATAAACGTATGTTTTCCATCGTTCACCTTGTAAGAGTACGAATCGCCCGGATGACTCATTTTGCGAAACGATATTGACGCGCAACCTAAATTAATCTCCCCCGAAAGCTTTGTAAAGGTTTTATGGCACCGCATAGTTCCCATTGGTACAGGGAAGTATGGAGCAACCATCTGCCCTTGAAGTATCTCTTCAAGATTATCAAACGGTGAGTAAAAGTTCACCGAAGCTTGAGGATCATAGGCTTGATTAAAAAAAGGTAACCCGCAGATATGATCCCAATGAAAATGCGAAAAAAACAAGTGATATTCAGGCTTGTACTTTGCCTTTGACATAACGGAAGCGAACTCCCTGATGCCTGTACCGGCATCGAAAATCAGTACGTCCTTTTCATTGTTACCGCCATCTTCCCGGTCAAAATGAACGCTCAAGCACGGTGTGTTTCCGCCAACTGTGCCAAAAAGCCACGGCGGGAGCCCCGCGAGGAACCGTTCCCGGCTTTCAGCACTTTCAAGATCACTCACCGTGATCCGCTCAGTTATCGCTGAGATCTTTGACTTTATCTGGGAAGGCAACGAGGGCGCTGCCAAAGAGCCACGGACTCCCCAAAACCGGACATACACTAAAAAATCCTCCCTTTTTTTTATATGTTCTTGCAAATTATCGGTTCATTTTTCCGTAATACAAGCCATTCTTCGATATCTTCCTGCGAAAAATGTCTTCCCTGCCCAATTCCCGGGCACTCCTTGGCAAATTCCCTCCATGCGCTTTTGGACTTAAGAGCTGATTCCCAAAACGGAAACGCCCTGCACTGAAGCGGCCGCCATTGGTATACTGAACAACCGCCAGGCTCTTCCCAAAAAACGCAATCGAAATTTGCCTTTTCCTGCAGCGACAGCTTAAACGCTCCATCCCCCACAGGAATCCACCGGCAGAAATCCAAAAGCAATTGGTGAAAACTTATACGCAAGCCTTCCCCTAGCCTCACAGCATCCTTCTCCGAAAGAAAGACATATCCGCTCTCATGGCGACAACACGAGGAACAGCGGGTACAGGAAAAGCTCTTGCCCCCGGCATAGACCGGGCGCTCTTGTACCAGTTTTGCCATGACCTACCATTATAGTGGGAAAATTAAGGAAAATCAAGGGGTTTGTGAAAAATACCGCAAGATCGGCGGTATCTGCTAGAGAATGTTGGCGGACAGGAAAACTATAAGCGGAATTTCTCCATGCTGTTCCCGTCCGCCTTATTGCAAAGAAGTGTTTAGAAAACGGGTACTACTCCGCCGTCATATCGAGCGTAAATAAACTCCCGTACACGCGGACTTAAAAGCGCCTCGCGAAGTGCCAAAATGCGCGGATCATTTTCATCGCCGCGCTGCACAACCACAACGTTTACATACGGGGAATCCCCGTCCTCGATGATGAGAGAGTCACGCTGTGGGTTAAAACCCGCCTGCATAGCGAAGTTGCCGTTGATAGTGGCGGCATCAACATCTTCAAGCGCGCGGGGAAGGTGCGCTGCCTCAAGCGGGTGAAAAACAAAACCTCTGGGGTTGCTTGCAATGTCAGCGGGAACCGCGGAAAGACCTGCCCCTTCCCGCAAGGTGATAAGTCCCCTCGCCTGTAGCAACAAAAGCGCCCTGCCGCCGTTGGTCGGATCGTTGGGGATGGCAATGCTTGCCCCCTGCGGCAGTTCGTCGATGCTGTTAAAGCGCAGCGAATAAAGCCCGAAAGGCTCAACATGCACGCCGAATACGCTTACAAGGTTGTTGTACCAGTCAGCATTTCCCTGCAAAAACGGAAGATGCTGAAAGAAGTTTGCGTCAATACTTCCATCCATAAGCGCAATGTTGGGCGTTATAAAGTCTGTGAACTCAACAACCTGAAGCCTAACTCCCATTTCGGCAAGGTCGCCAACAATAAGGTTCAAAAGTTCTGCGTGGGGAACAGGTGTTGCACCCACTCGTAAAACATCGGAACCGTCGCGTTGGCATCCGATGAACGCTGTTGATGCGGCAAAAACTGCCGCAAGCAAAATAAAAGAATATGCTCTTTTCATGCACATCCCTCCTGTTGGAATAAAGTACGGTATTATGGCACTAAATACCATTTTATGCCAAGTACCGCATCAGCAAAATCTGTCTATGCGTCCTGATTTATAAGCGTTATTATTTCGTGAATTAAAAACATACGACCGTCAAGGTCTGCGATTTTGTTGGCGCAAAGAACAAGCTCATCAGACAAATGCTGGGGAATACGTTCCTGATACTTGTAACGGGCTTTATGCTCCAAAGTCGCCCAGAAGTTCATTGCTTCAGTGCGCAGTTGTATTTCCACAGGCACGTTTTCGATTTTGGTCGAAGAAAACACAGGCGTTTCAGTCAGGATGTGATAACTGCGATAACCTGAAGGTTTTGGATCTGTAACATAATCTTTTTCACTCAAAATCGTAAGATCAGGAATTGAGCGCAAAATTCCTGCAAGAAAATAAATATCCTTGGCAAAAGGGCAAATAATTCTAATGCCGGCTATGTCTTTTACGTTTTTTAGCGCGCTTTCTGCGGTAATTTCCTGATTTAACTTGTGCAGTTTCGCGGCGATGCTTTCCTGCGACTTAATTCTTCCGCTTATGCTTTCGATAGGGTTTGAATCTGCTGAACGGGCAAGATCATCTTGAATTATGCTCATTTTTGTAAGCATAATCCTGTGCGCCCATTCATAAACCGGAAGCGCCTTTCTTAAAAGCGCTTCCTCATCACCTGAAAATTGACAAGATTTCATAATTACCCCGCTTTACGCAGGCAGCGTAATTGTAAACGCCGCGCCTGCGCCCTCAAGATTTTCAGCTTTTATCTGCCATCCGTGCTGCTGGATTATCGATTTTACAATTGAAAGCCCTATGCCGAAACTCCCGCCTTTTCCTTTGAAAAAGCGCTCAAAAATATGCGGCAGGAGCTCTTCCTCAATGCCTGCGCCGTCATCAGTTACCTGCATTTCGATAAAACCATTTTTCCTGTGGCAAGACAAAGTGATAACCGAAGATGCGTAACGAATAGCGTTGGAAATTAAGTTATCAATGGCGCGGGAAACTAAGTCGTGTTCACAATTGCAATATACCGCNTCTTCACTTACGTCAAAAGAAAACTTAATGCCTGACTTGTCCGCCATCGCCTGTTGGCGCTCNACGCAGACGCGCAAAATGTTTACAAGGTTAACCTCTTTAAATGTGTACGCGGTCGCGATGTTATCGATTTTTGAGACGTAAAGCAAATCTGTTACAAGTTCAGAAAGGCGATCCGTTTCACGCAAAATCGTTTTTGAAGCATCATCCGGTTCCATCAACTTAAACGCGATTCCTTCCGCGTAGCACTTTATCGACTGAAGCGGAGTGCGCAGCTCATGGGAAACATTTTGAAAAAACGCTCTCTGCTCACTGTCGTACGCGCTTAATTGCTTGACAGACTTGTTAAGCGCCATATTTAACTCATCAAGTTCCTTGTCCTTAAACTCAAAGTAGTTTGGCGAAAAATCGCCCCGCCCTATGGTGAGCGCAAAAGCACCCAACTTTTCGATTGGGCGCGTAATTGAGTTGGAAAGGAAAAACACAGCAAACGCCGCCAAAACAAAAATTATGCACACCAAAACCATCATTATGGCGTTAAAACTCACCGCCAACTGCATNGGGCTTGTAACATCAACATAAATTACCATGTAAATTGTTTCAGATTGATACAATAAATTGGGCATTTGATGTGTTGAAACATAATACATTCTGTTGGCGGTGTGCAGCCGCTGGTTNTGCCAACTGGTAAAATCAAGATTCCCCGAATGTACTGCCGCGATAATTTCAATCATCCCGACAGACGGATTGCGGGCAAGAAGCAGATTGTGCTCCTCATCGACAAAAAATATATTGGAGGCAAAAATATCGTGGGTGATGCGCAAGGCACTTGCAAGCGTTATGTCTTCAAGAATGCCGTTGTGTATGTCTTCGTTTTCAGTATCATCCTCAGGTGAAAAAAACTCCGCCTGCGCTGAAAAATCGGCGACCGCGGCAAATGAGATGTTTAACTGGTTTGCCGCGCTTAAGCGAATGTACTGTGTTACGGTGATGTTAAAAATGATGCCNATAAGCAGAAACGGAAAAAAAAGAATGGCAGAAAAGCACGCTAGAATTCTGGCTCTTATTCTAGTCTTTTTCACCTTCATGAGCCTCCTCATCGTTTGCCTGCATATACATCTGGCGATCATATTCCATGCGGCGGAAAATAGCCTTTACCCGCATAACAAGCGCCATGGGGCTGAACGGTTTTATTAAATAGTCGTCACTTCCCAAATCAAGTCCGGTTGCGTAATCCAAATCGCTGTCTCTGGCGGTGAGCATGATTATCGGNATGTGGCTGATTTTGCGCAGCTCTTTGCAGACAACAAAGCCGTTTGAGCCGGGCATCATNACATCAAGAATAACCATGTCGGAGGGGTTCTCCAAAAACTCATGCAAAAGCGCGTCTCCTGAATCAAAGTCAAGAACAGTGAAACCTGAGTTTTCTAAAAACGTTTTTATCGCAAGCCGTATACTTGCCTCATCATCGGCGATGTAAATCGTCTTGTTCATGCTACCGCCTCTTGAAGTATTATCGCTTGGAAAGCAGATTACGGCTTATAAGCGTTCCGGTCACCTGCACTGACTCAACNAGAATCAAAATAACAATGACCGCCCCGATTGTTACNTCAGTCTGGAAACGGTGAAAGCCAAAGCGTATGGCAAGGTCGCCAAGCCCGCCGCCGCCGATTGCGCCNGCCATTGCCGAATAGGCGATTAAGTTGATGATAGTCAATGCAAGCCCNGCGACTAAAGCGGGCATTGCCTCAGGAATCATCACTTTTGCGACAATTTGGCGTTTTGTNGACCCCATCGCCTTTGCCGCCGTAATAACGCCTGAATCCACTTCCGAAAGTGCCGCTTCAGTTATGCGGGCGACAAAAGGAGCGGCGGCTATGGAAAGCGGGACTATCGTTGCCGTTGGTCCTATGCTTGTGCCCACGATCATGCGCGTAAGCGGAATAAGAAGCACCATCAGTATTATAAACGGAATGGAGCGGAACAGGTTTACAACGCGGGAAACAACATTGTAAAGCATCCCGCTTGGCGCAAGACCAGCCGGGGAAGTTACGTACAGGTACACGCCCAAAGGGAAACCCATAAGGCAGGCGAAGAAGGTGGAAACCAAGGTCATGTACACCGTCTGCAACGTGGGTTCAGGCAACAGGTGCAGTATTTCGATAATCCGCTCGCTAGACATAGATCATCTCCCGCATTGCCTTGGTTTTTGGCGAATCAAAAACTGTCGTGATGTTCCCTGTTTCAACGATGTTCCCTTCTTCCATAACCGCGACTTCCTGGCAGATTGCCTTTACCACTTCCATCTGGTGGGTGATAAGCACAACCGTAATTTTCAAACGCTGCTGCAAGTCGCGGATAAGGTCAAGAATAGAGCGGGTTGTCTGCGGATCAAGGGAGCTTGTCGCCTCGTCACAGAAAAGCACCTCAGGGTTTGCCGCAAGCGCGCGAGCTATTGCCACCCGCTGTTTTTGACCGCCTGAAAGCTCCCGCATCCGCGCTTTTCGCTTGTCAGAGATTCCAACCATTTCAAGGAGTTCAGCAACCCGCTTGTCAATTTGCTTGCCGGAAAGACCTGACAGTTCAAGCGGAAAAGCAATGTTCCCCGAAGCGTTGCGGGAACCGAGCAGGTTGAAGTTCTGAAATATCATTCCCATTTTTCGGCGGCGCTCAAGCAGCAGCTTCCCTTGCAGAGTATCCACCCGCTCATCACCGTAATAAACTTCACCTGAATCAGGCGTTTCAAGAAGGCTCATTACCCGTAAAAGGCTTGATTTTCCGGCTCCTGAACGCCCGATAATACCGAATATGCAGCCCGGGGGAACGGCAAGATCAACCTGCCTGACCGCGGTAACTTGACCATAAGTCTTATATATTTTCTTGAGGTGTATCATCTCTTACCTTGCAACCGTTTTGCAGCCCTTCCAATGATGTCAATGCACCGGATGTTAATGCCCCCTGCACAGGCTTTACACCTCTGCTGCAAGGAAGCTCATCTTTTGTATATTCTACCGAATTTGTGGGGCGGCTGTATAGGCATCCACAGCGGCTGTCAGCGGCTGTTCTTCGGCATTACGCGCAAGGCGGAATCCCACAAAATTGATGCGCAAAGCGGGGTTATTCCTGAAGCGGAAAGCCGAGCGCGTTTGGTGGGGCTCAAAACGCCACGAACCGCCCCGATACACACGCCCTGCCCCCCATGAAGGCCCCTGCGGGTTAACCTGCGGCTCGGTCGTGAACGCACCGTACCAGTCCCAGCACCACTCAAGTACGTTCCCGTGCATGTCGTAAAGCCCCCAGTTGTTAGGAAGCTTCTGCCCAACCGGGTGCGTTCTGCCGCCTGAGTTGCCGACGTGCCAGCCTACATCGCTTGCCGAATTACCGGCGTTAAAAGGCGTTTGCGTTCCGGCGCGGCAGGCAAACTCCCATTCAGCCTCAGTCGGCAGGCGGTATCCGTTTGCTTCCCGGTTCCACGTAACTGAGTTTCCCCTGATTGTGTACGCGGGTGTAAGCCCCGCCCTGATACTCATCCTGTTTGCAAACTCAACAGCATCAAACCAGCTCACCCGTTCCACAGGCAGGTTCGCCCCCCGAAAGGTGCTGGGGTTTACTCCCATCACTTCTTCAAACTCTCTTTGAGTAACGGGAAATCTGCCTATGTAAAAAGAACTCACCGTTACCTGGCGCTGGGGACCTTCGTTGTTAAGCCTGCCAGGTTCGTTTGCGGGGCTTCCCATCATAAAAGTTCCGCCTGTAATACGCACCATGCTGTTAACAACCGGCTCATCAGAAACCCTGATGGTCTGCTGACCGTGGAGGAATACCGCAAGTAATGACAGGGGTAAAACAAATAAAAACCTTGTATAAAGGTACCTGTATGCGGATTTTTTACCCAAATAAGGTCTGTCTTGTTTTGCTTTTTTAACTGGCGTTTTTGATTTCAAAAAACCGCCATTGCTCATTTGTTTCCCCTCACTCTGTAATGTATCATATTTTAAGCAAAGCTATCGCAGCGTTGACATTTCAATGCCGTTTAAAATCATCACCTCAGGGCGGAACTCAAAGTGTATCGTGTCAAAAAACGGCCACTTGCCGCCCCAGACAAAGCCGCGCTCCTGAAATGCCAAAATTACCCCGTCAGGCGGGTGGTGGCGGCGCTCGTGCGGGACGTTAAACCAGTTCGGCCCTGTCCAGCGCCAATACACTGCCCTGCCGCCCAAATTGCGCGGGATAATGTCAATTGCAACACCATAGGCATGAAAAGACCTGGTCTGTGTTCCGCCAACGTTGCGCCAGTGCCAGCCGTAAATCCTGTCGATGTTGTAAATCCACGTAAGCACGCTGCGATCGGTTCGCGATTTTTCCCTTATTCGGTACTCAACCAAAGCTACTTCTTCTAAAATCGCATGATGAACCGTGACATTTCTTCCCAAAAACCTTATTGTTTTCATCCGGCTGTAGGATTCGGCGTGGCTTCGGGCTCGGTAAAGTGTGTCAAAAAAATGCGGCGCGCGCGAAAGCGCTCCTGTCCTATCCGCAACCATAGCCTGAAAGCGGCTTATCTGTTCTTGAGTCGGAGGCGTCCACGGCGGCAGCTCACGCGGGTAATTGTCGTAAAACGCAATGGGGCGGTATTGGTCTATACGGTAACGCAGCTCGTAAGGCAAAAGCCTTCCTTCCGCATAGTAAAACCACGTATCCCGCAGCAGCACCGCCCAGTCGCCGTTGCGGTATTCAGCTTTTAGTACCCGGCGCGGATATGCCTGCACGAGCGCGCGAGCAACCCGCTCCGCCCTGCTCATCTGTACCTCTTCTTCTTCCACAACAAGTGCGGCGAGCACCTCGTGATGAAGAGCCTCAGATTCCGCTAAAGGTTGAACTACACCTATAGCAAAAACAATTCCTGCAACTAAAATAAGACCAATCGATATTAAATGCCATTTTGGAATATAATTTTTTGCATCACCCATTTGTTGTCTCTCCTTTAGCAACACACGCTGTAAAAAACCTCACATCTGCACAAACCAACAAAGCGACAACAAGATACGCAAAAAAGGTTAACATGAGGATTTTTCTTTCTCATGGCTAATACGTGACATGAGAAAAGCCAAAGTGAAAGCTACCGGCAGGATAAGAGCTTGGGTAACCTGATTTTGCTGGTAAAAAGCGGGCAAAATGCGAATTACGATTGAAATAAACCCCCCTACAAAAACATAAGCCCAAAAAACCTGTAAAATTTTGATAGCTTTTGCGCGTTTTACATCATTATCGGTAAATGCAAAGCGTAATCCAAGTGGAATTATCACCCAAAAAAGCGGATTTACAAAAAGTACGTTTATGTTTTCAAACGTGTAATCGTGGTTTGTAAAAAAAGTTAGGAAAAAAAGCATAGATCCTGCAATCCCGAAGAAAAGCCCAAAGAAACTGATGGTGATTCCCAAAAATCGCCTGAAAATTTTGCTGTAGCGAAAAATTTGTACAAAAGCAAAAGCGCCGCAGAAAAAAGCAGACTTCCAATGAGATAAAGCGGCCATTGAAGGCGCGGAGTCTCAAGCACTTGCGGGCGGGTTTGGGAAAGGTGAAAATACTCAACCGAACTTACAAGCGGTCTTTCAATTCCATCGGCATCTATAAAACTAAAACCGTTCACACGTTTTGCAAGCTCAGAAGGGAGAAACATTTCATCCCAGACCGTTATCGGACGGTCAATAACCTGCCCCATCCAAAAATTAAGCGCCCAGTCAAAAAGCGGGTTAAACCACGTGTGGCGGCGCACATGCTCGCGAAGGGTAAACCGCCCCGGCGCTTCCCCGTAGCGGGCTTTGAACTGACCGTCAAGCACCATGTCTATAATATCGCGTATGCGTGTGGAGCAGTTGTCATTAAAATGGTGGTACGCATAATAGCGGTTTTCAGGGAGAACATTGTTTTCCGCAAAAAGCACTATCGCTTCAACTTTTTCAGCCGGAAGATTGAGGGTGAAAAGGATTACATCACGATCATTTGCGATGTAGTGGGCGTACATAATTTCTGCCGGTGTCGCGGCGGTGTAAAAGTTAAGGTTTCCCATAGCGAAGTTAAAGAAAAAATTTTCGCTGTCAAAGTTAAAAACGCCCCAATCATAAAACAATGCGTGACCAGAAAACCTGTTTTCNACAACAAGCCCGACGTGCCCCCACCAAAAATAAAGTTCCCTTCCCGGTCCAATCAGAGCAAGGCGAATGACAAGATTATCTCCCCAGCTTCCGGCCTCCTGCGCGGGAGTTTCAGGCTGCGAGAAAAAAAGCATAAAAAGCAAAGGTAGAGCGTACTTTAATTTGTTCCACTTGAAACGGGGGTGCATTGTATTATTCACAGCGGTCTATCCAATTTCTGCAATGAGCTGTCCGGCGGCAACCGAAGCCCCGGCGGGAACAAGGAAGTGCAAAACACCTGAAGCGGTGGATTTGATTTCCAGCTCCATTTTCATTGACTCCATGATGAGGATGGTATCTCCGGTTTTCACCTGCGCCCCTTCGTCTGCCGCAAGGCGGAAAATCGAACCTGCTACCGGGGCAAGTTGCGCAACGCCGGAAGTTTCTTTAGACGGCGGCGGAGCAGCATTTTGAGTGTTTGCAGGTGAAGCCGCCGGAACTTGCTCCGGGGCGGGAGCAGACGAGGCGCCCAGAATTTCAGCGATTGGCTGATTAGCGGCAACGGAAGTTCCGATTGGAACAAGAAAACGCACTTTCCCTGAAGCACTCACTTTTATTTCAAGTTCCATTTTCATCGATTCCATGATAATGATGGTATCTCCGGCTTTTACTTCCGCCCCCTCATCCACCGAGTAGCGGAAAATTGAACCGGCGACCGGGGCGGGCACAGCGGCGGCCGGGGCAACTGCCGCGGCAGGCGCAGGTGTGGAAGGTGCTTGAACCGGAACGGCGGAAGCACCAGCCGTATTACCAATCGCCGCGGAGGAAATTACGACATCGTAGTTCACACCGTTTATGCTGACATTGTACTGCGATTTTTCGCCGATTTTAGGCGGCGCGGCAGCCAAAGTCGCGGCGGCGGCAATCGGCGCGGAAGGTGCTTGAGCCGGAGCGGCAGCTTCGGGCTTAAAGACAACAGGTCCCTTATCGCGGTTTTTAAAGAAATCAGGGGCAATTTTGGGGAACATGGCAAGTGTAAGCACATCTTCAGGGGAAACAACTTGAGTTCCAAGCAGTTTTTTGCATTCATCTTCAAANTTGCCNTACTCGCTAGGAATGTCATCAGCCGGACGGTGGGTGATTTCCCTTTCCATTTTTAAGTTCGCAAGNGCCTTATTNACAACTTCGGGGTTTTTGGGCGCAGGACACGCNCCGTATTTTCCCGCCATAACATCCTGAAACTCCCCGGATAGCTTGTTATAGCGCCCAAACAGCACATTAAACACAGCTTGAGTACCGATAATCTGGCTTGT
>WQRS01000002.1 GCA_009786615.1 Treponema sp.
CGGGTGTTACCATGCCCGGAAACGGCGGAGCGGCGGGAGGTCCCGCCGGCGGATCGATTTGGGCAGCCGCAAATTGCGGGGCGGCAACGGTGAAAGCGGCAAAGGCGACTGCGAAAAATAACCATCGCCTCATATCAAAGCCCTCCCAGCCGCTCGCGGTGCTTGCGCAGCCTTTCGGTAAACGACATTCCTTCACTTGGCGCATGGGAAGTTTTGTTTCCGCGCAGGCGCTGGAAAAGCGAGCGGAAATCAGTAAAGCCCCGAAGTTCTGCCTCCGCATTTCTGCGCGCATCATCAAGCAAAAGNGTTTCAAGGGTTTCAGCGTCATCAATTTCTGCAATCAGGTTAAGCCCGCCNCCGCCGCCGCCGACAAGCCAGGCTTTTTGCCCGACACTCACAACCGCCGCGTAAGAATCACTTGATAATGGAACCCTCGCAAGAAGTTTCAGGTGCGGATCGCGGCTTTCCTGCGGGCGTGCAAGGCGCTTCATAAAAAAGACAACACCGTAAATCGCAAGAGCCGCAAGGGCGAGGACAAGCACCATCCGCACCACGACAAAGCCCGGCGNACTAACAGCGGGAATACCCTGAACAGGAAACGGGTCGTCAAAAGGGATGGCAGTTTCGTCGATAAAAACGGTTNCCTGNACANCAGGAAGAGCCGCTTCCGCATCCACAGTTAATGCTTCTGTTTGGGCAAAGACCGGGAATGTGATGCCAAAAAAGGCGGCACCTATGTACGCCACCGCAAATAGGGCGGCAAGATGAGATTTTTGCACTTTCAGTTTCTCCCCTCCCAAGTTAAAACTGATTCTATACTTCTATGTCAACCTGAATTGTATCATATTGGAAATATTTGCGCTAGTACCTACAACGATTTTTTTTATGTTTTTTANATTTTCGAAAGCGCGGTCACAGGAACAGTAGTCCGCAATAGTGCTGGCGGGCACGCACTGCGGCGAAAACCCTTAAGGAATTCGCCGCAGGAGATAAAGGCAGTGGGTTCGAATATATCAGCTTTCTTCAACAAAGCTGAGCACAATCGCCCCTTCATGCGGCAGCCGCTCCACTCCCTGCGCGCCAATACGCACCGAAAAAAGTGTCAGGCTGTCACCAATATCCCCTTCCACCAAAAAGGTTTCCCTTATTTTCCCCGGGGAGCCTGCAACGCCGTTACCGTTTAAGTCTACCGCGTGGCTTGTGCTTAGGGAGCCGTTTCCGGTTGCGGAAGCGATAGTCCGCAGTTCAAGCATTTCCTTGCCGTTAATGGCGAAAAAGGCGTATGTTCCGTGCCGAACACCATCAGAAGTGAGGAGCTGGTATGCGCCGCAGGGGAAAAAGTGCAGGCGGCCTATAGCGGTATTATCCTGCCTGGCGTCAAAACTCACATCAAGCCGTCCGTTGCCGTTAGTCTGCGGTGCGTTAGCCCCGCCCACCGCAGGACGTCCCGCCATGCGGTACGATCCGTCCCACGGAGCTGCGAAAGTTCTGAAAGCCGGGCGCAGGTTTTCAGAAGTGCGAATGCGAATGCCGTTTAGCGACTCCAATTGCACGTCAATGGAACGCCTGATAGTGCTGATGGAGATATTTTGACCTGTGATGTGTATTCCCTGACGAGTGGCTATGGAATTACGCCACTCAAACACCTGCATTGTGCCGTGGGAAAAAAAGGTAATTTGCCTGCTTGCAGGATCAAAATAAATAAACTGATTTCTGTCAACAGTTCCCTGCGGTGTCACATAATGCCAAAGCCCGGATGCAAAGCCCTCAAACGCCTGAATACTGCTTAAGATTTCCCTTACCCGCTGCTGCTCTATCTGCGCTCCGGGAATCAAGGTTCTGCTTCTTTGCTCAAAAAATCTGCTTTCAGGGTTAAAGGCGTAAATGATTTCAACTTGATCCATGAGGTTATCTGATTCAAGATTCCTTCCGCGCGCGGCAATCGTAAAACTTTGCCCGTGGGAAAGCCCCATCTGGAATGCCTGGGAACGAGGAACTTCCCGCACTGTAATGTCCCCGTCTATGCGTATATCGGCAATTTTAGTAAACGGTTCTTCCTCAGCCGAAGCATTGGAGCGGAAAACAGTCAAAGTATGCTCACCGGAGTGGTTCATCCCGGAAAGGAGCAGGCTGACGCTCCCATCGCCGATAATGTCCTGGGTATAAAGCGTCACCGTTTCAGGCCGTGTCGCGGCGGTTGGCGCGCCCCACACGCGGTTATGCGAACGGGCTGCCGAATCGTATTCAATAAACGCAAGGGAAACGTAACTTTCAGGAATCAGCGTGTTAAGGTACGCTACGATCTGCTCCTGTACAGGATTACGGTAAAAATTGCCGTTTAAAACAGAGATCAAAAGCTCACCCTCGCCCAAATCGATCATAGGGGGAGCGTCCAAAAAGGCAGGTTGCCCCAAAAGATCATGCCCGTACTCAATCCACGAGTCAACAGTCATGGGGATGATCACACGCGGCGGCTGGACAGCATGGTTTCCCTGTCTATCCCAAGGGGACGGAAGAAAAATGAGCGCCCCAATGCCCAGCGCAGTAAACCCAAAAATTATCAATGTCACGATCTTGGAAATTTCTTTCATAATGGTGCCCCATTCATCTCCTTGTTTATTTTCGACAGAACTGTATCAACGGTTTCCTTTATGCCCTGTGAGCTTTTAAAGCCCGCCGCAGAAATGTGCCCGCCGCCGCCAAGTAACTGTGCAATCTTTGACACATTAACCGTGCCTTTGGATCTAAGGGAACAGCGGACGTGTCCCTCCATACTCTCACGTACTAGCACCGAAACAAAAATATCTTTACTTTGTAACGGAATATTAGCAAAATTATCAGAATCTTCAAAGCTTGCCCCGGTAGATTCCAAATCTTTCTTTCTGATTACCTGGATGGCAACCCGCCCCTCATTGTGAATCTCAAGTGAGAAAAATGCCGCCTTTTGCAGAAGAAGAGCGGCTGTAGAAGAGCGTTCGTGAAAATACTGGTATATTTCGTAAGGTTTTACGTCCAATTCAAGCATAGCAGTGGCAGCTTTCATGGTGCGGGTGGTTGTTTTTGAGTACGCAAAAAAGCCTGAGTCATACACCAAACCAGCGTAAGCCGCTTTTGCCTGTTCCACCGTCAGCACGACATTGGCTTTCTGAGCCAATTCGATGACCATTTCGCAGGTGCTTGACGCTGTCGAATCAATATAACCTTCAAAATGAGAAAACTTACTGCGTTCATGGTGGTCGATTACCAACACATCGGAGATTTCCTGAGTCAAACTGCGCATCTCCCCGATGTAATATTCATCTGTTGTGTCAAAAATTACAAGACCGGATTTCCTGTCAAGGGAATCCTTACTCTCTGCCCAGACTTCAATTTTGTTCTCGTTGTCCATAAACGCAAATTTCTCAGGTATCGGGCATGAATTGACAATCCGCACCGGTAAGCCGTAGCTTTTGGCAATCTGGGAAAACACCATTTCCGCCCCAATCCCGTCAGCATCAGGAGGATCGTGGGTGGTCAGAATGA
The DNA here is from genome assembly GCA_009786615.1 of Treponema sp. The sequence continues at coordinate 3,523 of WQRS01000002.1, forward strand.
GAGAACATTGGCGCTTGAGGAAATCAAAAACTGTATTTTGCATATCACCGCTGGGATTCGATAAACGCTAACGCCGCATTATGCGCGCGGTGGGCAATGTCCGGCGCGACNACCAGCGCTTGCCAGCCTGAAGANTGTTCTGTGCGGAACCAGCGGAACAAATGCCGCCCGTCTCCTGCAAACGCCGTACGAAGTGCCGCGGCGGAAGCTGAAACCAAAACNGTGTACGTCATTCTGCTGCGATCACCCGCTGTCTGCGCAAGCCGAAACGCCGCCTGTCCCGTCGCGCCGGCCAAATCCGCACTCGCGCCGGAAAGCGTAAGCCCCTGCAAGACGTTTCTGACTGACTGAATGTCCTCTTCCCCGGTTACGGCGGCGGAATGGATAACGCCCGCCGAAGCGCCCGCCGCCCAAATCGTTATGCTGTCCCCCGGCGAAAGAATACGGTTGACTATGTGGGAGTTAATCCACGACAAAACATCGGCGCGGTTAGGCTGTAAGGCGGCTGAGGTATCAACAATCAGTAAAACATCCACCGGGAGAGCTCTGCTGTTTTGAGCATACAGCTGCGGCAGGAGCGCAAAAGAAAAGGCGGAAAATAAAACCAAACGAATAAACTTGCGATTCATGGCAATATTCTAACACATAAAAGAAGAAATTTATACAACTCCATCGAAAAATCAGCGAAAAATCAGCAAAAAATAGTGAAAAAAAAACAAAAGTTTTTAAAAGGGCTTTACATTAATTGAAAAAGTCTGCTATAATGTTAGCAGAAAGCTAGTGTAAGCTGAATTTGTAAATAATTTTTTATTAAGGAGAGGTTCAAATATGGGTTCTATTGATCTGCCCAAAAGTCCTAATGTGTTTCATCCGGAAAAACCGAGCGCCGTAGGTTCACGAAACTCACTCGCCCAGGAGTACAGGGATCAGCAAGCTGAAGTAAACCAGCTTCTGGAAGAGGAGACCAACAAGGTTATTCATCACTTGACTGCAAAATTACCCAAAGATGTTCTTGAGCGTCTTGATGTGATGGGCGGTCTTAAAGAGAAGCTTTACAATTACTTCAACCAGAACTACCAGAACATGTTCAACCGTTACATGGTGACGAGTGAAGACGAAATGGTAAAAAAAGTACGCAACTTTATCGACAAGGAAGAAACGAAGGTCCTTTCGCGCTACACACCGAAAGAAATTGCTGACCTTCTTGATGCCGTTGGTGGAGCTGACAAGTTCAACACAGGTGAAATTGAAAAGTCCATTGTCAACATGTACGGGCACCTTCAGGGTCACGTTCAGCGCGGTGTCAATGAGCTTGAAACCCACACCAACAGTATTCTACGCCAAAAAACTGACACCGGTGCCTTTGTTCGCGGCGAAAACGCGTACTCAATTGTTAAATGCGCGTTTAAGGACAACCTCATTAAACCTAAAACGGTCACTGACGTAAAGCTTTCGGTAAACATTTTGGATTCTGAGCTTATCAGCCCAATTTTCCACTACCAGGCCACGGTTGAATACCTTATCAAAGATCTCTTGAGCAAGCACTTGGTTGATTCCATTGATCAGGTCATTGAAAAGATCAAAGATGAACGTATTGATCAGGGGCTGGATGAGCTTTCTGACGGCGAAATTATCTTCAAGAAAATGGCTCAAGTTCCCAATTTCACTGATGATGATGTGGAGAACCCCAAATCCCGCCGCTTTACCCTTGTTGCCAAAGAGCTCATGGAGCGAATCAACGATCTGCGCGCAGAAATCGACCCTGAATCCTTTGATCAGATGAACATACGCGAGAACATCAAGAAGATCATTGANATCGAAAACATCCGCAATCGCGGCTTTAACACCGCTATCAACTCGATAACATCGATNCTGGATACTTCAAAGATGGGATATCAGTACATCGAAAACCTCAAAAACGCCCGCGAGCTTGTTATCCGCGAGTACGAAGATACCGATGTGGCTAACCTGCCTGACGAGCGCTATCAGATTAAATTGCGCTATTTTGATAACGCCCAGCTTAGCGAAGATCGCAAAGCGTACGATGTTCAGATGAAGAGCTTTGAAAATGAAATCATGCACGCGTGGGATCTTTTGGAAGTGACTTATCAGGAATCGAAGAGTTCGTGGAAAATTAATGACTTCTCTGATCTTGCGATAAAGAAAAAGTCCAAGATAAAGAAACTGAAGGACAAAACCGGNGAACCGGTGTACGAGGANATTGCCAAGGTGTGGGANGAGATTTCCTTCGTGCGCCCGGGCGAGACCGAAGTCGAACGCTCNAACCGCACTTACATCTACGAAAAGGACAGGGTTCGCCAGCGCATCATCCTNATGCGGAACAGAATGAAGAAAATGTACGATTACCTGTATCCTATTGAGCGTCGGGTGATGGAAGACAGGCTTTCCTTCCTTGAAAGGGAATATTATCGTTTTGAGTACATGATCAACCCCTATCACCTTCAGCCGGGTATTCTGCTGGACGTGGACATTACATCGATTAAGCGGAAAAAGGCCACCCTCGATGCTATGGCGAACGTGCTAAACGAGTTCCTGCACGGCGTTTCAAAAGGCTTCCAGGATGCGGCTTTTGCCTCCTTCAGCCGCAGACGCTCAACGGTACGCGAAGATATCAACCAATCCTTTGGAGCTATGCCTGAGGATAAGCACCACCACGCAGCCGAAGCACCTTCCCCTGGTTCAGCTTACCTTGACCTCATCAACTCCGATGATTCAGCGAGCGCTTCGCGTCCTGCTCCAAAAGCAATTGCCGCACCTAAAGGTGCCGGCAGAGGCAGAGTTGCCACTGATGCAAAGGGCAAGGGCGCCACAGCAAAGGCGGCGAAAGGCGGACGCAGAGGGCGGCGCCCAAAAGGCGAATCCGGGCTGACTGAGGTTTAGTATTTAATTAGGATGTTTAAAAAAACGTCCCCGCTTGACGGGGACGTTTTTTTCTAGGGGGAAGTATTCGTGAGCAGAGAATCAATAAATCTTGAAGTGCTTGCAACCAGAGCAGGCTTTAATTCAGCAGTAAGGCACATGAACAAAACTATCGAAATATCAGGCGCGCTCGGCTTGACTTCAAACTTGGGCGGTTTACTGTTTGAAAGGGGAGATGAAAACCTTTCAGGTGAACGCGGTGCGTTGCTCTTGCGTATGTTGCTGGTAGATAAACTTGGATATAAAGCGGTATCCTCCAACTTACAAACAATAGCCGCCGATCTTCCGGCTTTGGCTTCAGAGTTTGAAAGGTGGAAAGCGGTTGACCTTGTTGCCGCATACCATCACCCTGATTTAGGGCTTCTTATCGCTAATCCTAAAGTTGCCGAAGAACTTGCCGGTTTTGGGGCACTGCGCCGCAGGGAACTTTTAGTTATTTTCGCGGGCAAAGGCTCTGACAGTTCGGATGAAAATTGCCTTACGGCGGCTAAACTTGCCATCTCCCTTTTTCAGGGCGAGAAAGTAAAAATTCCTGATGTTTTGTTGAAAGGTAACTTCATCGTTAAAAAAAGTAAAAAAGTGGAGGAAAAAAAGCCCCAACAGAAACCCGGGAAAAAGGGTGCTTCCAAAGGGCCAAAACAAACAGGAAAAACTGCGGTTGCTAAACGCGGCATGGCGCTTCCTCCCCCTCCCCCGGTGTGGACACAAAACGTGCGTGTTGCCCCGCCGGCTGTGACAACCTCAGCGCCGGTGCCTTCCACTTCCAAAGGACCGGTACGCATGACGCCTATGTATTCAGTGGTTGTGTCAAATGAACTTTTCCACAATGGAAACGTAGAAGCATGGAAGCGCATTATTGAAAGCTATAAAGCCAAATACCCAAATCTTTCAGTTCACATTTACTATGACGGTGAGCGTATTCTCGACATAAACACCCTTTTTAAATGGGGAAAAGTCAAACATGGAAGTGCTATTATGTTTGCCGTTTCAGGGGATGAAATTAAAGATGTNGTGAAGTTACAGCGTTATTTNGTTCAGGGAGCCTCAAGCCGATTTGAGGCATTTCTGCATGGTCCGGTGAACACCGTTTTAAAACTTTTNGGTTAAGGAGGAGGGAACAGATGGACAACAGGATACACTTTCTTAGCCAAATTGACACTGTTTCAAAAAAAATTGACGGCGAAAAACTTGGGATTCGCGGACGACAGGCGAATGAGTTTGCGGAATTGGGATTTCCAATACTTCCCTGTTTTATACTTGACACTGATCTTGCCTCTGCCATTGATGTAACGGCAATAAAAAAAGATGTCTTTTCACTTCTGGATAAATGTTCAGGCATTGTCGGGAAAAAGTACGGGGATAAAGAAAACCCTATGCTCCTAAAAGTTGTAATTTCTTCAAACCTTGCGATTACAACCTTCCCTGCCCTGCACAACTTCGGCCTTGTGCGTCCCACAATTGAAGGTTTTGCAAAATGGGTTGGAAAGGACTTTGCCGCGCATGAAGTTTTGTTTCTTATCATGGGAATGATGAAAATCGAGGAGCGGATTAAGGAACTTCAAGGCAAAACAAAAGAACAAGAAGAAATTATTGCCTGCATAAAAACACTTAATCGAATGTTGGGTATTTCCGGTCCTTCCAATGAGCTTGGCGCNCAGGAAAAACCGATTCCCATATCCAAAAGCGCTGAGGCTTATATGGATGAATACGCAAAATATATGCCTGAAGGCTTTTTTGACAGTGCCGAACAACAACTTTTGTCAATTTTGTCAGAAATTTCGCGTATGTTCCAGATGGATGACCAAAATGATAACGACACGGCTTTGCTTATCGCTCCTATGGTGCACGGAAATTACGGCAAGGATTCCTGCTCAGGCGACTTCTCAAGCCGCAATGTTGTAACAGGTGAAAAAAAGCTTCAGGGTAAGTTTTTCCGCGAAAAATTTAACGACAGTAACGCTGAAGGTCAAGACATTTCCGGCGTTGGGGAAAAGCATCTGAAAGATTTGCAAAAAATTGCGTGGACGCTTGAGGATAAGCTAAAAGAAATTCGCCAAGTGCGCTTCACCATTGAAAGCGGGAAGCTTTGGCTTATTGAGCAGCGTCAGGTCAGTCAGAAATCCACTCAAGCAGACATTCAGCTCCTTTTAGACCTTGAAAGCAGAAAAATAGTTGACAAGGCATACGTGGTGAAAGCTATTGATCCCTTGCGCTTAAACGAAATCCTTCACCCTGTAATCGATACGGCAAGCACCAAAAATCTTCACTCATGGAAAGGTGGAATTGCCGGAGCGCCGGGGGCTGCAATCGGCAGGGTGTATTTTTCTACCGATTCGCTTTTGGAAGCCCAAAAACAAGCCCAGCAAAAAGGGCAGGACACAAAAACCATACTTGTGCTTGAGTCTTCATTTGCCGAAGATGTCAAGGCGATTGAAGTGAGTACCGGGGTGCTTACCGCNGAAGGCGGCTATTCGGCNCATGCGTCAGTCGTTGCCCGCCAATACGGCAAAGTATCTTTAGTCGCCCCGATTTTGAAAATCTCAGGTAAAAAGGCAACGCTTGGCGATTTTAGCTTTTCTGAAGGGGATTATATCACCATTGATGTTCCGTTTTACGGAGAATGCCATGTGTATACAGGCACTGCCAAGCTTATAGAACCTGATCCCAAAAGTTCAGGTCTTTTGGACTTGATAAGTATGACCAAGGGCTTCCTTAAAAACTTCCATGTACGCTGCAATGCCGATTCGGCAAAAGANGCGAGTTTGGCTTTGAGCTTTGGCGCTGACGGCGTTGGGCTTTGCCGCACAGAGCATATGTTCCTGAAAGCCGAACGCATACACGTGTTCCGTGAAATGCTCCTTTCCGACAACAAAGATGACCGCGCAAAGGCTCTTTCAAAGCTTCAAGTGATGCAGCGGGAAGATTTTTATGAGATTTTTAAAGTTATGGCGGGTAAAGAAGTTACCATCCGCCTTTTGGATTCGCCGCTACATGAGTTTATGCCCCATAATGATGATGAACTTGCGGCCTACATTGCGTATGAGGGAAAGGCAAAAAAGGCTGTTGCAAGCAAGGCTGAAATAAAAGCGCGCATTGCAAACCTTCATGAGTTTAACCCCATGCTCGGGCATCGCGGCTGCCGCATTGCTGTCTCATATCCTGAAATTTACGCGATGCAGATTAAAGCGATTTTTGAAGCCGCTTACAAGCTGCACGGTGAAGGAGTGGATGTAAAACCTGAAATAATGGTGCCTATCATTATGAATGCTTCGGAACTTAAATTGATAGCGTACGGCAAAAAAATCGAGGGCGCAAACTACAAGGGGATTGTTGACATCGAAGAGAAGTTGCGCACAGAGCAAAAAGCAAAGCCCATTGATTTTAAAATAGGCACGATGATTGAGCTCCCTGCCGCCGCGCTCGGCGCCGGGGAAATTGCGCGATATGCCAGTTTTTTCAGTTTCGGCACCAANGACCTNACNCAAACGACACTTGGCATTTCACGGGATGACTTCACCAGTTTCATGCCTGACTACACGCTTTTTGACCTTATTCAGGGGAATCCGTTTAGTACCTTAGACACGCATGTCAAGGAGCTTATCGCCATCGCGACAAGCCGCGGGCGTCTTGCCCGTCCTGACCTTTCGTGCGGGCTGTGCGGCGAGCATGGTGCAAATCCTTCCAACGTTCGCTTTTGCATGGAAACCGGACTTGATTACGTTTCGTGTTCTCCCTATTCNGTGCCTATCGCGCTTTTGGCGGTTGCGCAGGCGGAAATCGAAGGCGTTAAGGCGGTATAAGGCTTAAACCCNTCATAAAATAAACCGGTCATGCCGCGTGCGGCTTGGCCGGTTTTTTCTGCACTTGGGCTTTTTGAAAAAGAGGAAAAAGTGACTGTGGATTTTTTTGAGGCAACCGAAGAAGCCGTCCGCACATTGAATCAAAGCGAGCGGGAACTCTTTGAACACGTTGTTAAAAACATGGACGAAGTCAAAAACTGGAGCATACAAAAGTTTGCCTCCGAGTGGCTTGTTTCAACAACTACAATTTTCCGCTTCACCCAAAAACTTGGCTTTTCCGGTTACTCAGATTTTATCAACAGCCTTTTGGTCACCTGCCACAATCAGCCGGAACCCGATTTGCCTGAGGTGATAACCGGCGGTGATTATAGCGAGGCATACTTAAAAAACGCCATTGAATCAGTTCGCGTCATGTCAGCGCATCGTATAGAACAAGTTATGGCAAAGNTGGCTTTGCGCCCTGACATCTACATTTTAACAGACGATAACACTCATCCNATNGGGCAATATTGNGAGCGGCTTTTTATTTCACTTGGCTTTCACGCCTATTTTCCTGAAGCCGCATATCAAATGCAAAACCTCGCAAACTACATACGCAGTCAGGATATGGTAATCGCGCTGTCGTATTCAGGTGAGGATGCTGTTCTCATTGACATAATTCAGCGGGTGTTTTTGCGGGAGCGCCCGTATTTATTGTCAATTACGCGGGCGGATAACAACCGGCTTGAAAGTTTGTCGGATACCAACTTTTATATATTTTCCGATGAGATTCATCTTAATAACATGGATTTAACTTCAAGTGTTGCTATGCTTATGATTTTGGAATTATTAATTTATGAGTGCATAACAAAAACAAATCAGACATGATATGTCCGTAACAATAATACGCAAAATGTAATATGTTACATTAGGCGGACTATTAGTTCAAAATCTCCAAATTTCCTTCCCATTCATTATTTAACGTAATATACTAAAACATATCAAAAGAGCCTTTNAAAAGCTCTTTTGAAATCTGAAGTCGCATTTCCAAAAAACTGCAGATTTGCAAATGCTACATTGTTAAGAGGTTATTTTTATGTCGTCGAATGTACAGGCCAAGAAGTTTAAGCTGCTTGATGCAGTTCTTGCTGCTGTATGCGTTATCCTGGTAGTGGAATCCGCAGCTCCAACCGCCGCAATTGGTAACAGNCAATATTTCTGGTGGTTATTATTACTCATCGCTTTTTTTGTTCCGTACGGCTTNGTGTCGGCGGAATTGGGTACAACTTACGCCGGCAAAGGCGGGCTTTTTGACTGGGTGCGCCGCGCGTACGGGCGTGCGTGGGGAAGCCGCGTTGCCTGGTATTACTGGATACAATTTGTTTTCTGGTTTGCGTCTTTGGCAATTCTTTTTACCGAAGTTATCGATCAGGCGTTTGGCACCGCGATTCCCGCATGGGGCGCTGTCGCAATTCAACTGGCGTTCATCTGGATTATGTGCTTTGCAAGTCTTCTTCCTATCTCGAAGAACAAACTGCTCATCAATCTTGGCACGTATGCGAAAGTTTTACTCATGCTTGCCCTTGGCGTTTTCGGTCTGTATCTGGGGATACGGAACGGCTTTGCCAACCCGCTGGCTTCCCCGCGTGATCTTCTGCCGGGNGNTGCAGGTGTTTCGTTTATTGCCGTCATCATCTTTAACTTTAAGGGNTTTGANGTAGTCACAAGCTTCACAGGCTCAATGGAAAACCCCAAAAANCAGATTCCGCAAGCGCTTTTGCTCGGCGGTATCCTCATTTCNTTTTTCTACATTTTNGCGTCTTTTGGTATAGGGGCTGCCATTCCAATGGCGGAACTCACAACTTACGGCGGCTTTTTGGACAGCTTTGGNACCTTCTTTAATGCTTTAGGTCTTCCCGGAAGAATACTGATTCCTGTTGTCGGCATTTTGTTCCTGTACACNCTGTTTGTAAACATCCTGTCGTGGGCGCTTGGTGTAAACTATGTCGCCTCTTACGCGGCACGTGCAAAAGCGCTCCCCCACTTCTTCGGCAAACTTGGAAAGGGNCGTTCGCCACTTGGGGCTTCAATTGCCAACGGGGTAGTTGCAAGCCTTTTGGTTATCGGCGCGCAATTCATCACCAACCCAGACATCTTCTGGGCGTTTTTTGCCTTACAGATTATCACGTCGATTCTTGCGTACATGATAATGTTTCCGGCTTTTAAGAAACTGCGAAACATTGACCCCAATGTTGACCGACCGTTCAAGGTTCCCGGCGGTCCGGTGATGATAAACCTTATCGCCTATCTGCCGTTTGTGCTTCTGATTGCGGCGGCTGCCTTTTCTATGGTTTACCCGCTGGCAGACGGCTCGTGGTACTTTGACTCTATGCTTGTGTACGGTACGCTTGCCGCACTTTTGGCAGGAGAGCTGATTGTGTTCAGCACNGGCCCTGCCGCAATGAGGCTTAAGCAGTCGTTTGCCAATATGCGGACGGTGCGGCGAATTGACATGGACAGCATNGAAGTTGAAGCCCCGGCTGAGGCAGTTATTGACCCGGCAAAAGCCGGTTTGAGCATTGTTACTGTTTCCCGCGAAATGGCAGCACTTGGCGATGAAACGTCAAGGGAGATTGCGCAAGTTATGAATTACCGCCTTATTGACAAGGAAGCCCTTGAATCGCGGATGTATTCGCTTGGGATAAAGGTTGACAGCTTTAAGAAATATGACGAGCGCAAGCCTTCGTTTTTTGCCGCCCTTTCCCAAGACCAAGAGGACTACCTGCACTTCCTGCAGGGGGCGATTTTTGCAGAAGCTGAGCAGGGGCACTGCGTTCTTGTGGGACGAGGGGCAAACGTCATTTTAAGGGGAATGCCCGCGGTAATTTCGGTGTTCTTGTCGGCGAGGAATGAGATTCGCATCGAACGCGTGAAGGATTATTTCCGGTGTGATGACAAACGCGCCGCCCAAATCATTGAGCGCAGCGACCGCGACCGCGCGGGCTTTTACCGCTCGATTTTCAACATTGACTGGCGGCACAAGGGGAATTACCACCTTGCCCTTAACACAGGCATTTTCAGCCCGCATCGTTGCGCGCGAATCATCGACTCGCTGACAGATGATGTGTTCACACCTGAAGCCGAAGAGGAAAACCGCGCGGTGCTTGGCGATATGATTTTGGCACACAAGATCAAACACAGCATCATGTACGAGGAAGACCTGCCGATTCGCTTCCTTGACGTGAGCTCTTCAAACGGCACAGTTACCATGCGGGGAGCCGCGAACTCACAGGCGCTGTTGGACACGGCGTTGAGTCTGGCACGCGAGGCGGCGAACTCGGCTGATATACGGAACGAGATGCAGGTCATCCGCGAATACCGGGCAGTGCCGTGATGTAAGGAAATATCTTTTCGATTGAAAGGTTTACCCCGGGGCGCTGCCTCGGGGTTTTATGTTTGGTGGAATTATTCGATTACTGCCAGAATATCAGACATTTTAAGGATTAAATGCTCCTCACCACCTATTTTTACCTGTGTTCCGGCATACTTGTCGTACATGACTTTTTGTCCGGCTTTCACTTTGATGACTTCTTTGTCATCACCGACTTCCACAACCGTTCCAATCTGGGTCTTTTCCTGAGCGGTATCCGGGATAATAATTCCCCCTGCGGACTTAGTTTCGCCTTTTTCAAGTTTGACCAAAATCCGATCTGTTAATGGTTTGACTTTCATATTTGCCTCCGTTGCCAATAATATGTTTTGTATGTCTAGGATACACAAAAATCGACCAGAAAGTCAAGAAAGAAGTTTTCCCTAGGGATGAGAGTTTCGCAAAAACTCAAGCACTTCCATTCCCGAAGGCGGGCAACCGGGGCAAAAAGCGTTAAACCCCTCGGTGCATTGCCCCACACCTGTCTTCCCGCGTTTTCCCTGAAAGCCCTGACCTATGCAAATTTCCGGAAACCGGCTGCGGCTGTTTCTGTCAAGCCTTGACAGGGCGAACACGAGGCTTGCGTAACAGGAACTACACGCACCGTCTTCTTTGATAGCCCCCGAAAGCTGCGCCACCTTTCCGGAAGGTTTTGGCGGCACGGCGGCGGCGGAACTTTTGTTTAGTTCGCGCACAACAGCGGGACCGATTGAGCCTACGCCAAGTTTTTCTGCAATACCTATGTAAGGTATTTCGCTTGCCATGTATCCCATAAGTCCTGCAGCCCAGGCATCGCAGAGCACAGGATCCCTTGCGGCAAACATACGTCCTGAATACACGGGATTTCCACCTTCCTCAAAATCCAGGTCGCCGCAGATGCCGTCCACAAGGATAAAATCGTTACGCGCAACAGTGTTCAAGTGGGCGATGGGCTCATGCAGTCCTATATTGTGAAAGCGCCGCTTTTCCCTGTCGCTGATTACGCCCTTGTTGTTTTTNAGCGCGCAGGTAAGCCNTGTCTGNCAATGGCCTTTCATCACAGGCAAATTGATCATAAAATCCACNGCAAGGGCGCTTTTACAGATTTCGATTTTCATGCCCTTGCAGTCCACAAACTCACAACTGTCANTTTGGGTGTCGATAAGCTCCACCCCGGTTTCCTTGGCAAGCGACCGGTAACCGCAGACTGAAAACGCGCTTGCCGTGGAATCGCCCACCCACGCTCCCTCAAGGATAACNATGTTTTCAAAGCCGTTTTTTTTGAGGTAAGCGATAAGCCCTGCGGCAATTTCTGGGTGGGTGGTTGCGCCGCCTGAAGCCGGACGGGAAACGACCAGATTGGGTTTAAGCCCGACACGCTTTTTGCGATCACCGATTAAGCTCGCAAGGTCTGCGGCTTGGGCAATGCGGAACGCCATTTCATCAGGCTTTTTTCCATACATCACCAATATCTCGTTTTTTTCCATTTTTTCCATTCTTTCCATAGATGCGCCCTCCCGTTTATGATACTGTGCTTAAAGAAGAAACTTCAAGAATACAATGCGGGGAAAATGATGAAAGGGAAAGACTGCATTTTTGGAGCAATTGCCGGAGACATAATCGGTTCGGCGTATGAGTTTAACAACACCAAAACAAAAGATTTTGAATTGTTCACAAACGATTCGGTTTTCACAGACGACAGCGTTCTTACAATTGCCACGATGTATGCGCTTATGTCAGGCGGTGATTATGAGGGAGCGTACCTGAAATTCGCGCGCAAGTACCCGCAAAAGGGCTATGGAGCGGGTTTCAAAAAATGGATGGAAAGTGAAAACCCCAAGCCGTATAACAGCTTCGGCAACGGTTCGGCAATGCGGGTAAGCCCCATCGGATGGTTTTGCGATAGCATTGGAGAAGTGCTTGCGGAGGCGGAAATGAGCGCGGAAGTTACGCACAACCACGCTGAAGGTATCAAAGGCGCGCAAGCCGCCGCCGCTGCGGTTTTTCTTGCACGCACCGGAAAGAACAAAAAGGAAATCAAACGTTACATTGTCAACAAGTTTGGCTATAATTTGAACCGCACATTAGACCAAATACGCCCAACTTACGTTTTTGACGGAACCTGCCAAGGATCCGTCCCCGAAGCGATAATAGCGTTTTTGGAAAGCACGAGTTATGAAAGCGCGGTACGTCTTGCCGTTTCACTTGGCGGCGACAGCGATACAATTGCCGCAATCGCCGGCGGCATTGCCGAGGCGTTTTATATGGAAATACCTGAAAAAATTTCAGAGGTCGTGCGGACGCTTATGACTCCTGATTTAATGCGCGAGGTGATTATACCGTTTTCGGCTCAGTACAAAAAGTTGTGAGGCGGCTAAGATTTCACGGATACACCCGCACGGGAATCATTTTCCCTGCCGCCGCCAAAACCGCCTTAAGCGAATCCGCCCTTGCCTGCAAAAATGTTTCGCTTAAGGCGGCGGCTAAAGGGTCTTCCGGCGCTGAACGGGCTTTGCCGTAAATCTGCACCTCCCTTAAGTTCTTTGCGCTGGTGCTGATCTCCGCTACAAACGCCTCCCACGCGCGCGCCTCATCGTCAGGCGGCGGAGATCCGTTAATCGAGCAGATCATTGTCTGCAAAGTCACAGGCGCGCATTTTACAAACAGGCGGATTTTCTCGGTTAAGCGCTCAAATGGGATGGCGCTCCGGTCGATTGTTTTGTACCACGAGTGCGTTCCGGCATCCAGTTTCAGCCAAATCCGCAAGCCGCGATCTGCGGCTCGGTGCAACAGGTCAAAAAGCCCTTCGTCCAAAAGACCTGACCCGTTGGTGATTAAAACCAGTTCGGCGTCTGGCGCTTCCATGTCCCTGATACGAAACGCCGCTTCTAATGCGGCAGGAAATTCTTCTGAAAGTGTAGGCTCGCCATTGCCTGAAAAGCAAATGTCTTTGATACTTATACCGCGTCCTGACATTTCGGCGATGGTTTG
>WQRS01000003.1 GCA_009786615.1 Treponema sp.
TACATGGGGGCGGCGGTGCGCAGTCAGGGCATCAACGCCGAAGCGCTCCCGGTGGCAACAAGCAAAACCGTGCAGATAGCCAGAGCCAACTCGTCAGGGAAAGAGTGCGTTCCAAGCCACCTCGTGCTTGGGAGCGCCTTGGAGTTTATTTGGAGCGAGAAGTATCGTAAGGACGAGCTGTACCTGCTTTTTGTCCCGATAACCACAGGCCCGTGCAGAACGGGGCAGTATTACATCTATTATGAAAACCTCTTCCGAGATATGCGCCTTGAAAACGTGGTGGTTTTTATTCTGTCGGCAGACAATTCCTACACCGAACTTGGACCGAACTTTGCCAAACAGATGTGGAAAGGTCTGGTTGTTTCTGATTATCTTAAGGACGTTCAAAACTCACTTAAAACAACAGCTGTCGATCCGGTTACAGCGGTCACCGCTTTTGAGCAATCATGGCGGCGGCTCATGCATGCGGTGGAGTTCAAGCCTGAAACGCTCTGGAAGGAACTGCAAAGCGTGGCGGACGATGTGAAAAAAATCCCCCTCAAGCGTAAACTCACCGACTGCCCGAAGGTTTTGGTTGTTGGAGAAATCTACGTGCGCCGGGATGATTTTGCNGTGGGCGAGCTNACAGACCTCATGAGCGACCGCGGCATCGTGGTCAAAGTCGCGGGCATTTCTGAATGGATACATTACCTTGACTTTGTGCGGGAATATTCACTTAACAAACTCATAAACTTAAGAAAACCCGGCACGCGGCTTTTTTCAAAGCCGTGGAGGGATCTCAAAAAGCTAAAAATTGAAGGGTGGTGGAAACATTCGGTGGAAAAGAAAGTGCTTTCGATTTTGGAGCCCACCGGTCTAATACCGGAAACACCCCACGATATGCACGAGATCATGAAGTACACGCAGAAGCACTTTGTGAACCTTGAGCTTAACTCTGAAATTGCCGTTTCCTCAGGTTCCGCCGCCGCCGCGATGGACACCGGATATTCAGGTATNGTGAACATCAGCCCCTTNGCCTGCCTTATCGGACGGGTCATCGAGGGAATGTTCACGCCGTGGGCACGGGAACGCAACTANCCTATTCTTTCGGTGGAGGTGGACGGCAACCTTCTGCCGCCTAACATCGTGAACAAACTGAACATCTTTATGGTCAACGTCCTGCGCTTCAAAGGCGGTGGCGATCTTTCGGCGCTTGTCGANGCGGCGCAGGTACATAAGCTTGANGATAAGACAAAGGAAGCTGGCAAAGACGGCGAATGCGGAAGNGACTGCAGACATTGTGCACTTTCTGCGTAGGAGTTAGCGTAAAAGCTTAAAAGGGGAGAACTATTNGGTTCTCCCCTTTTTAATAACTTAGGTCATTTGTATAAAAGCAACTACTTNACCTGACAAGGTAAATGCGTGCCATTATTGCACGAAAAACTTACGCCTTTATATCTGCGGCGCTTTTCGTACCGTGTTTAATGGCGGCTTTGCAAGTTTTGCAAATTTTAACTTTTTTCTCGGCAGCTTCNTGGTCATACAGTGTTTTCACATTGCGCCTTTTGCAAACAGGACACTCACCGCGCCCGCGCGCAACCAAGTCCCGAATCCCTTTTCCTCTATGTGCCTTCGACATTCGATCCCTCTCCTATCTGGAAGCCCGCACAGCAGGTTTCCGCGATTGTTTTTTGGCTTCTTTCTTTGCCTGTTTTTCCGCCGCTTCATCGGGGTTNAAGACATAATCAACCAACTCAAGCACCACCATTTCCGCCGCATCTCCGTAACGTTCGCCAAGCTTNATNATNCGGCTGTAACCGCCCGGNCTATCTTTCATACGGGGTGCTATATTNGTGAAAAGTTTCGCCACAATCCCTTCGTCAAACAGCCTCCCCGAAACAATACGGCGGTTATGAACGCTGTCTATCTTCGCACGTGTGATGAGCTTTTCAGCAACTCGCCTCACCTCAAGAGCCTTAGTTTTGGTGGTGCGAATTCGCTCGTACTTAAATAACGATGTTACCATGTTGCGTTTCAGCGCCTTTCTGTGCGCTGACATCCGCCCAAGGGGGTTAAAGCCTCGTCTATGCTTCATTTCCGTCTTCCTTCTGCTGGGGCGGAACCCTAACGGCGTTTTTCAGCACGTTTACGTCGGTAATCCCCAACCATAAATTCCATTCTTTGAGCTTCTCCTTAATTTCAAGAAGCGACTTCTTCCCAAAATTGCGGGTTTTTGCAATATCATCCTCAGTTTTTAAAGTAAGTTCGCCAATTGTCTTTATGTTTGCATTCTTAAGACAATTTGAAGACCTCACCGATAACTCAAGCTCTTCTACCGGAGTACTCAAAATCTGGCGTACCCGGTCGTCTTGCTCATCAAAATCATCGTCGGAACCAAAGCTGTTCTCATCAAAATTGATAAACACCGAAAAATGATCCTTTGAGATCTTCGCAGCCTCCGCAAGCGCGTCTTCAGGCCGTATAGTCCCGTCAGTCCAAATCTCAAGTTCAAGCTTATCGTAATCGTTTCGCTGAAGAACNCTNGTNGGCACAACCGAATACTTCACCTTTTTAACAGGCGAGAAAATCGCATCAAGCGGAATTGTACCAATAACTTCAACGTAGCGCTCGTTTACTTCCGATGGAACATAACCGCGCCCAAGTTCAATTTGAACCTCAAGTTCAAGCCGCCCGTTATCCATGAGGGTCATAACATGTTGACCTACACTTAAGACTTCCACCTGCCCAGGACGGGCAAAGTCCCCGCTTCGGATTTCGCATTTGCCTGACCATTCGTACAAAATAACGTCTGACTCAAGGTCGTCAGGCAGTTTGAGACGAATCTGCTTGAGGTTGTTGATGACCTCAAGGGTATCCTCGACAATGTTGGGAATCGTCTCAAACTCACTTGAAATCATGTGCGCCGTTCCCGCTTCATCGTAAGAGGTAATCTTAACTGCAGTTATCGAATACCCCTGTATGGAAGATAGGAGAACCCGACGTAAAGTATTGCCTACAGTCGTGCCGAATCCCGGCTCAAACGGAGCAGCGCTAAACTTGCCATAATCTTTTCTCAGCTCGCTGTGCTCAAAGGTAATACTTTTAGGACGCTTGAATCCCTTTAAGAGATTTTTACGGGCCATGAGGACTCCTTACTTAGAATAATGTTCGACAATCATCTGTTCCTTGATGTCAGCCAAATCTGTGATGTCGCTTCTTCGGGGGACAACCAGAAATTTCCCTTTCATCGTATCGGGATCCAACTTAAGCCACGGCATCACGCCTGACTTACCGTACTCTTTCAATGCATCCTTCAACAATGCCAAACCTTTACNGGATTCGCCAATTTCAATAACGTCCTCAGGTCGCACCATGTACGAAGGAATGTTTACTCGCTTTCCGTTTACCTTTACATGCCCATGCAAAACAACTTGCCTCGCCTGGCTTCGACTAACCGCAAAACGCAGCCGNTAGACAACGTTATCAAGGCGGCGCTCCAAAAGCGCAAANAGGTTTTCACCGGTTATGCCGGGCATACGCAACGCCCGCTCGAAGAAAAGGGCAAACTGCTTTTCCTGCATNCCATAAGTCCGTTTAAGCTTCTGCTTCTCCCGAAGCTGTAAGCCGTAATCGGAACGCTTTCCAAGGCGCGCTTTGGGATCCTTGCCCGGTGTCGGGCGTTTTTTGTTGATAGGGCATTTATCGCTCTTGCAGCGGTCGCCTTTAAGCATCAGTTTCTTCTGTTCCGTCCGGCAAAGCCTGCAGACAGGGCCAGTATATCTTGCCATAATCCTTTCCTCTCTATGAACGAGCCGTTAAATACGGCGTGTTTTGCGCGGCCTGCAGCCGTTATGCGGAATCGGAGTTACATCGTTTATCGACTTAACCTTAATACCTAATACACCAAGCTGGCGGATAGCCGACTCGCGACCGATGCCCGGCCCCTTGACGTACACGTGTACTTCCCTAAGCCCCACCTGCATCGCCTTCTGCGCGGCAGTTTCGGTCACGCTTTGGGCGGCAAAGGGNGTAGATTTCTTCGCGCCACGAAACTGGAGCTGACCTGAACTCGCCCAGGAAACAACATTCCCCATGAGGTCTGTGATAGAAACTATCGTATTGTTGAATGTTGCCTGAATATAAACATTCCCTTCGTATACCGACTTCTTTTCTTTCTTTTTCTTGTTGGTGTTCTTGCTAGAGCTAGCCACTATATCCTCCGACTACTTTTTCTTACCGGCAACGGTTTTCTTCTTGCCCTTACGTGTGCGGGCATTCGTCCGCGTCCTCTGTCCGCGCAGGGGTAGCCCCTTGCGGTGCCTCAAGCCACGATAACACCCAATGTCCATAAGGCGCTTTATATTGAGGGCAATCTCNGTACGTAAGCGCCCNTCGACTTTATAATCGCTTTCCAGAATGTTTCTTAAAACGTTCAGTTCCTCTTGGGAAAGATCGTTGATCATACGCACGGGATCAATTTTTGCTTTGACACAAATAGCATCAGCGCTGGATCTACCAATGCCGAAAATATAGGTCAACGCAATATTCACGTGTTTATTCGGGAGGTCTATCCCCACAAGACGCGCCATATACTCTCCTATCCCTGTTTCTGCTTATGCTTGGGATTGATGCAAACGATACGGATAATACCATTTCGTTTGATCACCTTGCATTTATCGCAAATTGGTTTAACACTTGTTCGGACTTTCATCCTCTTACTCCTTCACAGGCTTGAAAAGCCCTACCATTAAAGCAAATTTCATTCACTTAGTCAACGCAACTTTACTGAAACCTAGGTTAAGAAACTTAAGTTTCAGTAAAGCCATTAAAGGTTCCTGCCCCGCAAGCGACCTTTTTTTGTCAGCCCTTCATGATGGTGCATCTTCAAGAAGCTCTCAATCTGGCTCATCGTATCCAAGTCCACACCGACCATAATCAATAGCGATGTTCCGCCCAAAAGGTGGGCGATTGATGGCGGAAACCCGAAAAAGTACTGAATAAGGCTTGGTAAAACCGCGATACCTGCCAAATAAAGCGCCCCGGGAAGCACAATACGGTTAAGAATCCTCGTTAGATAATCCTCAATCCTGTCAGAGCGAATACCTGGAATCGATCCACCATTTTCCCGTATCTGCTTTGAGATTTCTATCGGGTTAAGCGTAACTTGAGTGTAAAAGTACGCGAAAAACACGATCAAAAGCACGTAGAAAACGTTGTAAAGCACCCCATGCGGACTTAAAGCGCGGGAAACCGCCCCCAGCCACGCAATTTCCGCACCCATCATCGAAGCGATTTGGAGTGGAAAAGTCAAAATGGACGAGGCAAAAATGACAGGAATTACACCTGAGGGGTTGATCTTAAAGGGTATAAACGCATTCGGCGCACCGCCGTACATTCTGCGTCCCACGATGCGTTTGGCGTAATTCACAGGAATCTTCCGCTGCCCCTGCTGTTCAAAAACAACAAGCGAGACAACCGCGACAAACATCACAAAAACAACCACGACAAAAACGAGGTTAATATCACCGGCCTGGACAAGCCCGCCAAGTTCCCAAATCGCTGTCGGAAGCCTGGCAACAATACCCGCAAAAATCAACAACGATATGCCGTTGCCGATTCCCCGCTTTGTAATCTGCTCGCCAATCCACATGAGGAACATAGTCCCTGTCGTAACGGTCAGCATCGCTATCAGCGTAAACGCCCCCATGCTGACAGTGAGAAGATTTTCCACNGTATGGGAAATGCTGCGGGCATATTGGGTGACGGCAAAAGACTGAATCAAGCAAATCCCGACCGTTCCATAACGCTGGTATTTTTGTATCCTTTTCTTGCCGCCTTCCTCTTGCGAAATCTTTTTCAGCTTAGGAAAGACGATCAAAAGGAGCTGCATGATGATGGACATTGATATGTAAGGCATAATGCCTAACATAAACACCGAAAAGTTAGAAAACGCACCACCCGCAAAAAAATCCAGATAGTCGATGATGGGATTTGCGCCGTGGCCTTGAGCCTCAAAAAACGCTGTCAGCTCGCGAACATTGACACCCGGTATGGGAATAAACGTACCGATCCTGAAAACCACCAACATCGAAAACGTGAAGATGATACGCTCACGGAGTTCCTTTATTCTATAAATACCGACAAATGGATTAGCCATGTATCACCCTTTACTGCTCTGTGCTTTCCGCAACCGGTTCCGAGGAACCAGCGGGTTCGGACGCTGCTACGGGAGTCGACGCACTCTCAGATACAGGTGCAGGTACAGCTACTTCCCCGGAAATCTTTCCGCCAGCCTTCTTAATCTTTTCTTTTGCCGCTCCAGATATAATGCTCAAAGCATTGGGGCCATCCAGTACAAACGTTAAGTTCTTCGTCAATTCCCCATTACCCAAAATCTTAACAGGATTTTTCGGTAGGATGTTCTCGCCGTTTTTTCTTCCTTTGACAAGACCTTTAGCATGGAGTGATGTCAAATTCACCGTTTCACCAGAATTAAAGCGCTTATCGATTTCATTCAAATTGACAATTTGAAACGACTTCTTAAACGGATAGTTCGAAAAACCCCGTTGTGCGAGACGGCGGTACAAGGGCATCTGACCACCCTCAAACCCTCCGTAGGTCTTTCCACCGGAACGGGCTTGCTGACCTTTATTTCCTTTACCCGATGTTGTACCGCGCCCTGAACCTTGCCCGCGTCCTACAATACGCTTGCGTTTGTTTGCCCCTTCAGGTGCACGCAAATTAAAATCATGAGCCATTACTTAATCTCCTGTACCGACACAAGGTGGGAAACTGTCTTAACCATTCCCAAAACGGCAGGACTTGCCTCTTGCTCCACCGAAGAGCCAATTTTTCTCAAGCCAAGCGATCTCACGGTGGCGCGTTGGTTTGGTAAAGTTCCAATTACGCTTTTAACAAGCTTAATTCTGATTTTCACCTGTTACCCCCAAAATTCCTTGAGAGATTTTCCCCTGTTCTTCGCCACTGCTTTAGCGTCAAGCATCCTTGAAATCCCCTCGAATGTTGCTTTCACAACGTTATACTGGCTTGAAGCGCCCAAAGACTTTGAAAGGATGTCAGTAATGCCACCTGCTTCCATAATTGCCCTGACAGGCCCGCCTGCGATAATCCCAGTCCCTGAACGAGCCGGCTTAAGGAGAACCCTTGAAGCCTTGAAAGCCCCTTGAATTTCATGGGGAATCGTTCCGTTTTTGATCGGTAGGCGTATCATGTTCCGTTTGGCTTTGTCGATGCTTTTGCGAATAGCCTCAGAAACGTCGTTGGCTTTTCCGAAGCCGAAGCCCACATTGCCTTTCCTATCGCCGATAACAGTAAGCGCTGAGAACGAAAACCTACGCCCGCCTTTCACGACTTTGGCGGTACGGTTAAGTTTAACCAGCTTCTCGACAAATTCCTTGTCGTGAGAATCTCTATCCCGCCGGTCACGATCCCTGCCTTCGCCACGTCCCCTGCCTTCACTTCTATGGCGGGGCTGAGCTTCTGCCCTTGCGTTTCCCTGCGGAGTCTTTTCAGTATCCTGCGCGTTTTCCATTCTAACCTCTATCCAGTGTGGCACTATACCCCACGATATTACCAAAAACGAAACGAAGTTTCATCCGGTCCCCTTACTTTCTTATTCGCTTAGCCATCCGCCTGCAGGCATTGGCTAAAACTGCACCCCGGCTTTCCGGGCTCCATCAGCCACCGCTTTCACGATGCCATGATACAAATATCCGTTCCTGTCAAACACGACAGACTTTATGTTCTGCTCAATAAGCCGCTTGCCCATTATCTCGCCCAATTGCGCACCGCCGGAAACAGTAAGTTTGATACTTCTGAGGTCTTTCTCAAGCGTTGAAGCAGAGGCAAGTGTATGACCTTTCCCATCGTCAATAATCTGAATCGAAAGGGAACGATTGCTCTTGAAAACCGTCATACGCGGTCTTTCAACCGTACCGACAATCCGCTTGCGAATATGAATCTTTCGTTTAAGGCGCTTCCTGTCCTTATCTACCATTTTCTTAAGCATCACCCTACCCTATTTGACGCCGGACTTGCCGACTTTCCTTCTGATTTGCTCATCATCGTAGCGAATTCCCTTACCTTTGTAAGGCTCAGGNCCTCGGAGCTTGCGTACCTGCGCCGCGAACTCNCCAACCCTTTGCTTATCGATACCNCTTATCACAATTTTACCGCCTTCGGCAGTAACCGAAAGCCCTTCAGGAATACCTACATAAATGTCGCTTGAATAACCCAAGCTCATCATCAAGAGGTTTCCTTGCACTTCCACTTTGTATCCAACACCCGTAACGATAAGAGTGCGGGTAAAGCCGGAAGAAACTCCGACCACCATATTGTTCAAAAGGCAACGGTACAGCCCGTGAAAAGCTTTAGTCTGCTTCTCCTCGTTTGGGCGGGTTACGATGATCTCTGCGCCTTTATCTTCGAAGTTGATGACTGAGTGGTAACGTTGTGACAACTTACCCTTCGGACCCTCCACCGTCATCACTCCATCAGCGAAAGCAACTTTAACGCCCCCCGGAACCTTAACCGGTATTTTACCAATCCGTGACATAAACCCCTCTTACCAGACAGTGCAGATAATTTCGCCGCCGACCTTTTTCTCGGCAGCCTTTTTCCCGGTNGTAACCCCNTGAGACGTAGAGACTATAAGGGTTCCGTATCCGTTAAACACTCTGGGCATATTTTTGTAGCCCAAATATACCCGCCTTCCGGGTTTGGAAACTTTCTCAATACCATGAATTATTGGAGCAGTTTTATCGTCGTACTTTAGGAACACCCTAATTACGTTGGCTCCATCATGGTTTGCCTTCTTGAAGTTCTTGATATACCCTTCGATCTTCAAAATCTTTACGATTTCGAGCTTGAGCTTGGAGGTGGGGATATCAACTTTTTCGTGCCTCGCCATTCCGGCATTCCGGATTTTGGTTAGCATATCAGCAATGGGATCAGAAACACTCATCCTTTACCCTCCTACCAACTTGATTTCGTTACGCCGGGGATGAGCCCTTCGCTTGCGAGCTTGCGGAAGCAAAGGCGGCACATCTGAAACTTGCGGAGATACCCCCTGGCACGCCCGCAGATACGGCAACGGTTCACTTTTCTCGTTTTATATTTAGGTGTTCGCTGCGCCTTAATCATCATCGCTTTTCTAGCCATTACTCCCCCTATTTCCTGAAGGGCATACCGAATTTTGAAAGGAATGCCTTCGCTTCCGCATCGTTCTTTGCCGTCGTAACAATNGCGATATTCAATCCGGCNACCCGTTCAATTTTATCAAAGTCGATCTCCGGAAAAATAATCTGCTCTGTAAGCCCAAGGGAGTAATTACCCTGCCCGTCAAAGGCGTTCTGATTTACCCCGCGGAAGTCCTTAACGCGTGGGAGTGCCACGTTGACAAGCCTATCAAGAAACTCGTACATCATTGCTCCCCGAAGCGTCACTTTTGCACCAATCTCTTGTCCTTCACGAATCTTGAAATTGGCAATGCTCTTCTTTGCCTTNGTCTTTACCGCCTTCTGCCCTGTAATGGTAGTAAGGTCTTCAATCGAGGCATCCAGAAGTTTTTTATTCTGGATTGCTTCACCTACGCCCATGCTAACCACAATTTTTTCAAGTCTNGGTGTCTGCATAGGCGTTTTGTAGTTAAACTCCTTGATAAGCTCAGGAGCAATCTGTTCCCGGTATATNTTTTTCAGCCGGGGCACATAGCCTTTAGGNGTAGCCATTACAGTACCTCCCCGCATTTTCGGCAAACCCGTGATTTGCTTTTGCTTTCGGTCTCAATCTTAAAGCCAATTCTTGTTGGCCCGCATTTTTTGCACACAATGGCGACATTGGAGCTGTGAATCGCCGCAGAAATTTCTACAATTCCACCGCGGTCGGTCTGCTTGCGGCGCTTTTGCGCCTTTTTTACAAGGTTCACACCGTCTACCACGACCCTGTCTTTTGCCTGAAGAATCTTCACCACTTTGCCACGCTTGCCTTTATCTTTGCCAGCAATAACCTCAACGGTGTCTTCTTTCTTAAGCTTAAATTTATGAACCACTGGTTCCATATTTCGCTCCTATAAAACTTCCGGGGCAAGGGAGACAATTTTCATAAAATCACCCTTTTCCCGTAATTCCCGCGCCACTGGCCCGAAAATACGCTTTCCTTTGGGGTTAAGCGCGGCATCAATAATGACACACGCATTGTCGTCAAAGCGTATATAGGTACCATCCATGCGCCGATATTCCTTGTGCGTTCTCACCACGACAGCCCGCTCGACTGAGCCTTTTTTGATGGCAGAAGTCGGCAGAGCATCTTTTACGGCAACTACAATAATATCGCCAATGCTTGCATACTTTCGCCTTGTTCCGCCAAGAACCTTGATGCACTGAACGGTTTTGGCACCTGAATTGTCCGCTACATTCAGGAAAGTTTCGACCTGAATCATTATTTTCGCTCTCCCTCTTGTCGCAATCTAAGTTTGCGGCTCATTTGGCCCTCTCGATAATGGTTTCCAACCTCCAGCATTTCTCTTTGCTGATAGGACGGCACTCTCTCACNCGAACTCTGTCACCAACTTTTGCTTCATTTTTCTCGTCGTGCGCCTTTAGCCGCTTACTGCGCACAATGTATTTCTTGTAAAGCGGATGGAGCGTCTTTGTTTCAACCGAAACTACAATCGTCTTATCCATTTTGTCGCTTTTCACCATTCCAACAAATTCTTTTTTGCCGGCTTTCGTTTTCACGCTATTTTCAACCGCATTATCGGCGGCAGGAACATTCGCGGCAGCAGGCGCAGTTGCGTCTACAGGTGTCATTTCATCGCTCATACTCTTGCTCCTTTAAGCCTGTGTTGCAGCGGCTTTCATATCGTGCTGCTTAATTAGCGTATTAAGCCGTGCAATCTGGCGGCGCATAGTGCGCTTTTGCAACGGGTTATCAACGTGACCGACAACCATTTGAAACCTCAAATCCATGTGCTTTCTGTACAACTCGTCCCGTTTGGCTTTAAGCTCAGGGTACGAAAGGTTCTTAAACGAATTCTTCATATCGCTATCCTTAACCGCCAAGTTCCATGTCTGCTCTGGCAACAAATTTGGTCTTTATGGGGAGTTTCGCCCCTGCCAAATTCATGGCTTCTTCGGCAAGCGTTTTGTCAATGCCGCCAAGTTCAAACATCACTGTGCCGGGCTTTACGACCGCCACCCAATATTCAGGTGCCCCTTTCCCCTTTCCCATGCGTGTTTCAGCAGGCTTTTTAGAAAACGGCTTATCCGGAAAAATCCTTATCCACAGCTTTCCACCGCGTTTGATGTGGCGGTTCATAGTAACACGGGCGGCTTCAATCTGGCGGTTGGTGATCCACATCCTGTCCAGTGCAACAAGGGCATAATCGCCAAAAGCGACACTGTTTCCCCTTGTGGCGTTACCGGGCATACTGCCCCGCTGTACTTTGCGGCGTTTTACACGCTTCGGACTTAACATCTATCTCTCCTATTCGGCTTGAGCCGATCCCCGGCTTTCAGTTCTTTGACTTTCGCCTCTGTGCCCATCAGGGCGCTGACCGGGAAGCCTATCCCGCCTTTTGCGCAAAAGCGACCCGGCATCTTCCTTTTGCTCTTTGCCGTATTTCATGCCGTTATACACCCACACTTTAACGCCAATGGCACCGAAAGTGGTCTGAGCTTCGGCAAAACCGTAATCGATGTCTGCCCTGAGAGTGTGAAGAGGAATGCGACCTTCTTTTGCTTCTTCAGTTCTTGACATTTCGGCACCACCAAGACGACCTGAAAGTCTTATTTTGACCCTGGGCGTTGCCCTTTTTAATGGCGTTGGTTATTGCCTGCTTCATTGTACGCCTGAAACTCGACCTTGCCAAAAGCTGGCGGGCGACATTCTGGGCAACAATCTGGGCATTGTTATCGAGATTACGAACCTCTTTAATCTTTATGTTAATCTTCTTCTGTACGCCTTTCTGAAGCTCAGAGCCGATTTTCTCTATGTTAGCACCCTTAACTCCGATAATGACTCCCGGACGAGCGGTGTGTATAGTAATGGTAATTCGCTGCGGATGCCTGATTATTTCAAGCTCAGCAATGTCAGCGCCCTTGGTTTCAGGCATAGTCATAATCTGGCTTCTGAGCTTTAAGTCTTCATGCAGCGTGTCCGCATACTCTTTAGGATCGACATACCAGCGCGAAGCCCACGTTTTGTTTATGCCGATTCTCAATCCAATTGGATTTACTTTCTGTCCCATCTATTTATCCGCCTTTGTAGAAGAAGACTTGCGGGGCTTTGATACTGCCCCGGCATTGACTGTCTCATCAACCACAACCGTGATGTGGCTCATCCTCTTGAGGAGCATATCTGCCCTGCCTCTGCCCCGAATCCAAATCCGCTTCATACGCGGACCTTCATCGATGAGCACTTCCTTCACATAAAGCATATCTTCTGCAAGCTTTTTATCCCTGCTGAGAGCGTTTGAACCGGCAGAGACAAGCGTTTTCTTGATAAGGTGCGCTCCTTTATGCGGCATATTCTCAAGCAAAGACAACGCTTCAGTATAGGGCTTACGCCTAACCAAATCTGCCACCGGGCGAATCTTATATGGAGAAACAATTAAGTAGCGTGTTACAGCCCTGTAGCCAGTATTTTCTTTTTTCGTAGCCATATTGATACCTGCTTATTTCCCGGCCTTTTTGTCCGAACCCGAATGCCCGCGGAAAATACGGGTAGGTGCGAACTCGCCTAATTTATGCCCGACAAGGTTTTCAGTTATGTAAACCGGAACCCACGTCTTGCCATTGTGAACAGAAATAGTACCACCTACCATTTCAGGAATTATCGTGGAACAGCGGGAATAAGTCTTTATCATTTTCCGCTCGCCGGACTTATTCAATTCCAAAACTTTCTTGTACAGGCTCTTCTCGATGAAGGGCCCCTTCTTAATGGACCTTGACACCCTACGCTCCTATTTCTTCTTGCCGCGGCTTACGATAAACCGTGACGAAGGCTTGTTTTTCTTCCGGGTTTTATATCCCTTAGTCGGCTGACCCCACGGGGTGACAGGATGTTTACCTTTGCTTTTCCCTTCACCGCCGCCGTGCGGGTGGTCAACGGGGTTCATTGCCATACCCCTAACAGTTGGTCGTATGCCAAGCCAGCGGTTGCGCCCCGCCTTGCCTATGACAACGTTCATGTGATCTCCGTTCCCAACCGTGCCGATGGTGGCAGAGCATTTTTTGAAAATCAAACGCATCTCACCTGACGGCAGGCGCAAGGTCACATAATCCCCTTCCTTCGCAACCAAAACCGCAGATGTTCCCGCTGAGCGAACAATTTGTCCACCTTTTCCAAGGGAAAGCTCAACGTTGTGAACAGAAAATCCCAGTGGAATACCTTCCAGCGGAAGGGAATTTCCCGGCTCTATTGGGGCAGTCGGACCTGATGAAACTTTCGCACCCACCAAAAGCCCTTGCGGAGCAAGGATGTATCGCTTTTCACCGTCTGCATAGTGAATCAAGGCAATATTGGCGCTCCTGTTCGGATCGTACTCTATGGAAGCAACTTTTCCTTCAATCCCGATCTTATTGCGCCTGAAATCAATGACGCGGTAAAGGCGCTTGTGCCCGCCACCTTTGTGCCTGACACTTATTCGCCCGAAGTTATCACGCCCGGCACGCTCTTTGCGCCCGTGAGTAAGGGACTTCTCAGGCTTTGCACCTTTAGTCAGCTCAGAAAAATCAAGGCTC
Source organism: Treponema sp. (assembly GCA_009786615.1). The sequence goes on from WQRS01000003.1 coordinate 13,743, forward strand.
TGCCACGTCCTCATTCCCGGCGTTGTCGGTTTATACGTTTTAATTCCCATACAATAATTCCTTACACGCCTTCAAAGATGTTTAATTTCTCATCTTTGGGCAGCTTGATAATCGCCTTCTTCCATGTTGAAGTGTAGCCGGAACGCGAGCGAAGGCGCTTTGGCTTACCGCCAACAACCATTACATTGCAGGAAAGCGGATGAACGTTAAACAGGCGGCGAAATGCTTCCATGATTTGCGGCTTTGTCGCTTTAAGGTCTACCTTAAAAACATACTTGCCTTCTTCTCTAAGTTGATTTGCCTTCTCTGAAAGAACCGGCTCGATAAGTATCTGTTCGTACAGCCTCATTATTCGGCTCCTTGACTTGAGTAAAACTCATTTAACTTTTTCACAGCACTTTCGGTTATAATCACGCTGCGTCCGTAAAAAAGATCGTGCGCCCGAAGCCGCGAGTGAGAAAGGAAAGAAAGCCAAGGAATCACCCTTCCAGCCTGCTTGATTTTTCTAGTCACAGGTAGCACTTCTTCGCGGTCATCGACCCCTTTTTTGTCGCAAACTTCCTCGCCGCGAAGGACCAAAACTGTCCGTTCGCCGGTTTTGCAGTCTGCACCTTCAGAAAAATTCTTAAGTATATTAAACAAATCCTTGGTTTTTCCAGAATCAACTGCAAAGTCCTCGATAATTTTAAGCGTACCGCTTTGAGCTTTCAGGCTTAAAATGCTTTTCATCGCAAGGCGCTTTGCTTTCTTGGGCATAAAATAAGAAAAATCCCTCGGTTTCGGGCCGAAAACCACGCCTCCACCAACCAAAATAGGGCTTTTCTTGTCGCCACGACGCGCTCGTCCTGTTCCTTTCTGCTTGTACGGCCTGGCATTGGAACCATGAACTTCCGCACGACCTTTTGTACTGGCATTCCCCTGCCGCTTGTTGGCGAGTTCATTGTTGATGGCGTACCAGATAACATCCTCGTTCACCGGCAGCGCAAAAACTTCGTCTGCCAGATCGATGCTCCTGAGCTCTTTACCATCAATGGAATATACTGTCCGATTCATTGTATTACCCATTATCCTCAAAATCTGCCCAATGGCTATTTCTTAACGGCAGCCCGTACGACTACCAAGCCCTTGTTCACCCCGGGGACTGCGCCCCGTATAAGCAAAAGCTGCTTCTCAGAGTCAACCTTTACAACCCTAAGGCTTAAAGTTGTCACCCGCTCGCGCCCCATGCGCCCGGGCATTTTTTTGTTCTTAAACGTCCGGTGCGGATATGTGTTCTGTCCAGTCGAGCCGGGCTCGCGGTGAAACTTAGAACCGTGGGTCTTACGACCGCCGCCGTGTCCAAAGCGCCTGACAACGCCCTGAAAGCCTTTGCCTTTAGAAACACCGGTCACATCGACATAGCGGACATCTTCAAAAATTTCAGCCCCCAGCACATCCCCTGCCGCTACTTCTTTTTCAAAATCACGAAACTCTTGTATCGTTCTTTTNGGGGCAATATTTTCCGGAAACTGTCCGGCATAGGGCTTTGTAACCCTGTTTTTCTTCAAGTCGTCCACACCGAGAAGCACCGACTTATAGCCGTCTTTTTCTTCGGTTTTTTGGGATATGACGACATTTGGTTCAATTCGCACAACAGTGACGGGAACTAAATTCCCGATATCGTCGAAAACCTGCGTCATTCCAACTTTTCTGGCCATAAGACCCAACATTGAAAACTCCTACTGCTTAATCTCCACGTCCACGCCGGCCGGGAGTTCCAATTTCATAAGCGAATCCATCACTTCCGCGGAAGGATTTATTATGTCAATAAGCCGCTTGTGCGTTCGCATCTCAAACTGCTCACGGGCTTTTTTGTTGACATGCGGAGATCTAAGCACCGTTATTTTGTTTGTCCGCATCGGAAGAGGAATGGGGCCNGTAACCTTGGCGCCCGCCTTCTGCACGGTTGCAACGATAGACTTCGAGCTTTGATCTAACAATTCCACATCGAAACCGCGCAATCGTACGCGAATTCGTTCCTTAGCCATTATTCCTCCAACCTGCCGCTTAACAAGCGCACTTTAGGCAGATAACCGCCTTTCCGGGCGCCATTTAAGCGGGCAGGAAATCTCACATTACTCAATAATTTCCGTAACCGTACCGGAAGCAACAGTTTTGCCACCTTCGCGGATAGCGAAGCGGAGACCTTTTTCCATAGCAATAGGNTGAATCAGCTCGCCAATAATTTCAGAGTTATCACCGGGCATAACCATCTCTTTACCTTCAGGCAGGTTTACCGTNCCCGTAATGTCNGTGGTTCGGAAGTAGAATTGCGGACGATAACCTGTAAAGAACGGGCTGTGCCGTCCGCCCTCTTCTTTGGACAGACAATAAATCTGACCTTTGAACTTCTTAAAGGGCTGAATCGAACCGGGCTTGGCAAGAACCTGTCCGCGCTCNACTTCTTTTTTNTCAACACCCCTAAGAAGCGTTCCGACGTTATCGCCAGCCTGACCATCGTCAAGCAGTTTGTTGAACATTTCGATACCGGTAACAACGGTCTTTTTTGTGGGCCGAATGCCGAC
>WQRS01000004.1 GCA_009786615.1 Treponema sp.
GCCCGCCTGAGGAGGAGCCTGGAATACATCCTGACCCTGCGTATTTTACACCATACACTGACTATGAACCGCCGCCGGTGCTGACTCCCGCACCGCCACCACCTTTAGCCGCGCCCGCGCCTCCTCCGGCAGCCCCTGCACCGCTTGGCATTCCGCCTGGTCACGCGCTTATATTTGTTCCTGCCGAACCGCGCCCGCCTGAGGAGGAGCCTGGAATGTATCCTGACCCTGCGTATTTCATTCCTCCCATTGGGCATGGGCCGCCTCCGGCAGTGGCACCCGCAATAGCACCCGCGCCGCCTGCGATGATGCTGCCTCCCGCTGTGCAGCCTCCTGCGCCTGCGTTATTTTTTGCTCCCCCTGAAAGACCTCCTCAGCCGTTTTATCCGGTTCCGATGATTTCAAGCTTGGAAGCAGGAAAATACTATGTGCAGATTTCCGCGCTGAGTACACAATTTGTTGATGAGGTGCACCTTGAGCTTTCACGCATTGACCCAAGCCTCCCGCGAGCTATAATGCGGGCAGAAAGCCCTGTACATGGGGAAGTTTACCAAATCCTTATTGGCCCGTTAAATCTTGGTGAAAGCGGAGCGATCTTAAACCTTTTTCGTTCCACACATTCAAGTGCCTTTATACGCCCCTGGCCGCATAGGGCAAGATAACTTGGACATTTGCTTAATTTATGAAAAGATGTTATAATTCGGGAGAGGGAGTTTTCGATGTTGCAATTTTATTTTCTGTCAATTGCTCTGAATGCTTTGGCGGGATACATTTTGATCTCGGGAAGCGAAGAGGGGCCTTTAGTTTTTAGGAGCGGTTTTTCCCTAAACGATGAGACTTTCAAACTCGTGGTTGGCGTGGTTTCCAGCCTTGTCGGGCTTATGAAAATTCTTTCGGTTATTGAAGGCGATGTGCCTGTCATTGGCGATCTCCTTCCGGCGGTTGCAGGCATTCTTGCGGGCTTCACTTTGATTTTTGAATATTACCGCAGCCGCACGTCTCTGGAAACCACAGATCATGTAGCGAAAATTGATCGCTTGCTTGCGGCAAACAAAAAGGTCATAGGTGTTGCAGCCATTGTTTCGGCTGTTCTGCACTTCCTCTTTCCCAGAGTGCTTTTACTGTAGGTGCGATGAAACACAATCGTGTAATTTTAAGTTTTTTCTTTGCCTTTGCTGTTTTGCAGTTTTCCTCCTGCGGCGGCGGTTCTCGATCTTTGCCTGTTACTCCTCCGGCAACTCACCCTCTTGCGCGGCAGGCAATAGCATACGGCGTNGTGAACGTTTCATTTACCCACTTTTTAAGCGCACCNGGAACCGGAGGTGTCTCTCAANNGCATTTGCGGCAGGGAACTGTTGTGCATATCATTGAACGNCGCCAAATTACTCACTTGGGAAACCCTCAATCGTGGGTGTTTGCCCAAACAAGTGCGGAACCCCCAGCCGNGCCTTTTAGCGGTTGGCTTTTGGAGTCCAACCTTCAAGTGTTCGACAGGGAATCAAGGGCGCTTACCGCTTCAAGAGCCATAGGGCAATGACATCGCCCTTATTCTGGATACTCCCCCCACTCATCGGGGCATTTATAGGGTATGTAACAAATCTTGTCGCAATTAAAATGCTTTTCCGCCCCTTGCAAGCGGTGCACATTTTCGGCATCCACTTGCCGTTTACTCCCGGTATTCTGCCCAAAGAGCGCGGTAAGCTTGCTGAAAACATAGGCGACATGGTTGAGCGCGAGCTGCTTACCGCAGGTGTTTTACGGGAAAGGCTTGCAAAACCTGAAGTCCGCGAAAACATTCAAACGGCGATAAGCGCATATACAGATACGCTTGTTTCCCGCCCGCTTTCCTATTGGCTTTCTGAAGACAGAAGCACCTTGCCGGTAAGCGGATTGCTGAAAGACTTCGTAAACTCTGAAGTTTTTAATTCGTTTTTGGAAGAGGTTATAAAAGAATGGGCGGCAAAAAAAATGCCTTCCTCCCGTTCAAGCGATGATCCGTTCTCGCTTTGGCTCAAATCCCGCGCGCGTGATGTAAGTTCAATTTTTATTCCTGCTGCGCGGGACATAATAAAAAGCTCCATTTTCAGCGAAATAAAAAAATCCCATCCGGGTGAGGCTTCCCTTTACAAGCAGTCTCTGGAAAATATTGTCAAAAAGTATCCTGGCATTACGCTTAGGGAGTTTCTTTCCATGTCAAACGCCAAAAAAGACGAAACAGACTCATTTTTGGCGCACAAAACACAGAAAACTCTTAACGATAACATCGAACACGCTCTTGCCTCTGTCAACATAAAAGCGCTTGTCAGCGACCGCATAAATTCACTTGACATGATAAAAGTGGAAAAAATAGTGCTTGGCGTAATGGCAGGACAATTAAAATGGATTAACTTTTTCGGTGCTGTTTTGGGCGCGCTCATTGGTTTTTCCCAGGTCATTCTTTCACTGCTTACAGGCTAAACTACCACCCCAAGCTGCCCGCACGCGCCGGAAATTTGCGTTCCCTTTTTGAAGCGCCTTGTAACAGTAATATGCAGGCTCTCAAGCGCTTCTGCAAAAAGCGCAAGTTCTTTTGCTGAAGGCGCACACAACGGGCGTTCTTCAAACATTAAGCCGTCTACGGAATTCCAAGGGATTAAGTTTACCACTGCGTCAAGTTCCGGTTCAGTTTTTATAAACTTTGCAATTGCCTCCGCGTCGCGTTGGCTTGTGTTTATGCCTTTCAGTAAAACCACTTCCAGTGTAAGGCGGCGCTTGCGTTTTTGCTGATAGTAAATCAGCGCCTGCCTGATGGAAGACAGGGAACTCCCTTTTGTGAGCGGCATAAGTCGCCCCCTTAGTTCCTCAATTGCCGTTGTAAGTGATAAGGCAAGGCGCACATCAGGACCGTTTTCGGTCAAGTCAATAATGCCTTTTTCTATACCGCAGGTAGAAATGGTTATGCGGCGCTTTGAGATATTAAGCCCTTCGCTTTCAGAAAAAAACAAAAGCGCTTTTCGCAGTTCTTCAAGGTTTAAAAGCGGTTCGCCCATCCCCATAATAACAATGTGGGAAATCTCTTTTTCTTTTGTATTTTGCTCCCTGTAAGATTTTAAAAGCAAAAATTGCCCTGTAATTTCAGAGGCGCAAAGATTGCGCTTAAAGCCAAGTGATCCTGTTTTGCAAAACACGCAGGCGGCAGGACAGCCGGCTTGAGTGGAAAGGCAGGCTGTCAGCCTGCCTTTCCCATCTTGTAGCAACACAGCCTCTATTACATTGCCGTCTTCAAGGGCGATTCCTATTTTTTCAGTTCCGTCAGAATCTTTTTGGCTGGTTACAAGCGTGAACGGATAAAGCTCATACTTTTCGCTTAGTTCTTTGCGCAGCGAAAGCGGCACATTATTCATCGCTTCAAATGATTTTACCCCTGAACATATCCAGCGGTGAATTTGGCGGGCGCGAAAAGCCGGGTAATCACTTAGAAGCGCGAAAAGTTCCTCCAAACAAAGCCCGGAAAGAACCGGTTTTTTATTCGATGTCGTCTTCCGGCTCGCTTCTGACATCATGGTTTGGGTTGTCCATAACTTTTTCAATGGCGTTTGCAACAGCGGCTTTGATGCTTTCACCGTACTCCGATCTATCCATGGTAGAGGAAGTATATAAGGAACCCAAAAGAGAAACCTGATAAAGCGGTTTTATCGAGTTAAGGGAAATTGCTGCCATATCAAGAATACATTCATTGCACAAGCAGCCAGGGACTTCCAGCGCCTCAAGCTGGCGACCAAGCTCCTGAAAAACCAGTTTTTCTCCGTCATTTTTCAAGTTCTCAAAATCATACTTGTCCATGAAGGCCATACGCACCTCGTAAAAAATAAAGTTCAGTCCTGCGCATACGTCAAACGCATTCCCGAAAGCATAACATATTTTTGAAAAATGAAAAAGTATGATCCGCCCAATCTTTTAGCTGTCTGCAAACGGCACGAACTTTGTAATATGTTTCAGGAACGTTAAGTCGATTGTGCCGACCGGACCGTTGCGGTTTTTCGCAACCATAAGCTGAACTTTCTGCCCGANTTCACTTGACTGCTCCTCAACGCTTTTTTCCACCTCTCTGTCGCGGTGCAAAAACATAACCATGTCCGCATCCTGCTCTATAGAACCTGATTCCCTAATGTCTGCAAGGCCGGGCTTTTTTTCCTCCGCATCGCGGCGTAACTGCGAAAGGGCAACAATAGGGATGTTCAGCTCCCGCGCAAGACCTTTAAGCGAGCGCGAAACTTCAGAAATCAGCTCCCAGCGCGGAAGCATCTTGTTATCAGATGCGATAAGACCAATGTAGTCGATAAAAATAATTTCCACTTTTTCCTGAATACGCAGCATTCGCGCCATCGCTTGAATGTTCAGCATCGTCATGTTCGGCGTATCAACAATGAAAAAGGGAGCCTGGTGAACGACATCGGCGGCAGAGAAAATACGCTGAAAGTCAGCCTGCTGGAAAAAGCCTGTGCGCAATTTTTGGGAGTCAATGTTTGCCTCTGATGAAATAAGACGCAGCATTAACGAATGTTCAGACATTTCAAGTGAGAAAAAGGCGGACGGTACACCTTGCCGCAGAGAAATATTTGCCGCCATGCTCAACGCGATAGCGGTTTTTCCCATGCCGGGGCGCGCACCTATTATAATCAGTTCTGATCCTTGAAAACCCGAGGTGATTTTATCAAGGGCATAAAAACCTGACGGAACACCTGTGAACTCAGCCTTTGTTTTATAAACCCCGTCAAGGTAATTTACAACGCCTTTTATCAAATTATCCGCCTTTTTGTAGCGGAAAACGCGGCGCGGGTCGCTTATAAGGAAAAGTTTCTGTTGGGCTTCTTCAAGCAGATGCTTTGGCTCGGTGGTCTCGTCAAAGGCGCGAGTGCCGGTTTCGCCTGAAATCTTAATCAGAGAGCGGCGCAGGGAGTGACCTTGCACGATTTGGGCATAGTACTCGGTGTTGGCGCTTGAAGGAACCGCATGTGTTAACGAAGCAATGTAATCGTTGCCGCCTGATTCATCAAGTTTGCCTTTTTTTTCAAGCTCACTTGACAGCGCTAAAAGATCAGGCTGAACGCCGCTGTTGTACAGGTCAAGAACAGCCTGAAATATCTTGCGGTGGCGCGGGGAGTAAAAATCATCAGGGCGCAGATATTGATGGGCAATGGAAACGGCGTTTTCATCGATCAACATCGCGCCAATCACCGCCCGTTCAGCATCATCACTGTGAGGAGGAATTCTGTTTTTTTCTGAAGCCTCAGCCATTTACACCCTGATAAACTAAAACGCGCATTTCCAAAACCAAATTAGAAATGCGCCCTTTTTTGAGCTTTTTTCAAAACTCGGCTAGTTTTGAAAAAAGCCTCTCTTACTTATTCTTTTTCGTTCTCGCTTGAAGCATCCGCATCTGTGGCAGCGGCTTCCGGAGCACCCGCTTCATCAGCCGCAGAAGGCGCTGTTTCGGCAGACATTTCACTAGCGGCTACAGCAACAGTTTCAGCGGCGGCGGCTTCCTGTTCAGGTGCCTGTCCGCTGTTATCGGCACTTTGCTCTTGCCGCTCATCCCGCCGCCTTTTTTGCACTTTGGTGGCGCTTTTCAGTTCAGTTTTTATTTCCTGTCCAAGAACGCTAATGGTAATTTCAGCGGCGGCACTTTCGTACAGCTTAATGGTGACTTTGTATTTACCCACCGTTTTGATATTCGCGCCGGATGCAAGTTCTATGCGCTTGCGCTCGATCTGGTGTCCGTGTTTGCTAAGTTCGTCCGCCACAGTTTGGCTCGTAACCGCCCCGTAAAGTTTACCGTTTGCGCCTGCGGGCATGGTAATCTCGATGTTAAGGCTTTCAAGCTTTTCTTTAACGCCTGCGGCATCGGCGCGTTTTTGCGCTTTGCGCGCTTCAATTTCCTCGCGCCGATGTTCAAAAAGTCTCACCGTGCTTTCATTGAACGGCAATGCTATACCGCGCGGGAAAAGATAGTTGCGGGCGTATCCCTTGGCAACATCCTTCACATCCCCTTCTTCTCCGAGGGGGGCAAGATCCTTGTTCAAAATAACTTTCATAATCCAAGCTCCTTGTAAATTTTCAGGCAGGTTTCCTGGGATTATTCATCTCCCGCCTTCGGAGTAGAAGGCGGCCTGTTTGATTTTGGCACCCTAAAAGGCACCCAATTTTCAGCGATTCCAAGCAGGGCAACGCCTGAAAGGAGCATCGCGTTAATTCCCGGGCTTAAAAGCAGAAGGACAAACAAAACGCTTAAAAGCAGTTTCAGAAACGGCGTAACAGCGGGCTTTGCAATGAAAAACCGTATAATTCCAAACCCTTGAGCCAGATACAGGATAGCGCAAAACACCAAAATGTTCCAGAGGATTATCTGGGGCAATTGGCGCCCTGCCATATTGGTCAAAACCGTCAAAAAAAGCGCTCCGGAGAAAACCCAAATCATCTGCGGGGCGGTTTTGAAGTCTCCTCGCTGATGAGTAAAACCGCCCGAGTTTGGAGCCCTGCTTCTTGAAAAGATACGGGCGAATAAAATGCTCATCTGGCGGCTTGCGAAAAACAGGAATGAAGCGGCGGCAAGTGCTCCTCCGCGTAAAACTATTGTTTGGGCAAACAACAAGACATCTACGGCCTGTATCTCCGCCATAAGCGCCCGCTGCACCACATCATACCCGCCGGATGCCTGCCGCTCAAGTGCGGCATTGGCAAGCAAGGCAAACTGCTCCAGAAACCCGGGTGAAGCTGCGGCACGTAGAAACATTCCAATCAGCAACAGCGAAACCACAAGCGAACCTGCAACAAGGCGCAGGACAGGGTGGGTTTTATGCAAAAATAAAAGCGGCGGCTTTAAAATGCACATGAAAACACTCGTAACAGCGGCAAAATAAAACATGTTGAAGAAAAGCGTATGGAGAGGAACGCCGATTGAAAGGGCGCCTCCGACAAGAGCCAGCGTATTTGCTGCAATTACCGAAGCAACAGTACACCACGCAACACGAAAGCCGTAGCGGAACGCCACAAAACCCAGCGGCACAAGGAAAAAAAGTGAAAGTACGCCGCTTCTTGACAAAAAAAGACTTAAACCCGCCCCAATAAGGACAACAAGCAACCTTTTTTTGACAAGCCGCCTTTGCGCACCGGCATCCCCGAAAGCCGCCGCTTTTTCAAATGCGGCTGCCCCGGAGAATTCGGACTTATTGCCGTCCAAGTGATATTAGTTGGCGACAAAAGGCAGGAGCGCCAGCATCCTTGCCCGCTTTATGGACAGCGCCAGATCACGCTGGTGCTTGGCGCAGGTGCCGGTAATGCGCCGGGGAAGGATCTTCCCGCGCTCAGTGATAAAGCGGCGCAATGTATCGGCGTCTTTGTAGTCGTTTTTCAGTTTTTGGATGCAAAACTTGCAGACTTTTTTCTTAAAAAAGACTTTGCCCTTGCCGCCGCGCCTATCATCGCCATCGCGCCCGTCCATTTGAATATCCATACCGCCGCGTTCTCCACGTTCACGGTCATTCCGAACAAAGCGTTCGCCGCCGCGCTCACCAGTGGTGCGTTCACCGTTTTCGTTGTTTCTTTCATCAGACATATTGTTACCCCTGTAAATGTTAAAATGGAATATCGTCGGTAAAACTGTCATCCCTTGCCGGAGGAGGAGCGAAACCTGAGTCAGAGTTCCGTCCGCCCCCGTCGCGGCTGCCGTACGAACCTCCCCCTGAAGAGCCGTTTGACCCCTGGTTTCCCTGTCCGCCGCCGCCCAAAAGCTGGATGTTGTTTGCGACTATTTCTATGCGGGAACGGTTTTGCCCGTCCTGCTGCCATCTGTCCTGGCGCAACTCACCGTCAACGCCAATCTGTTTTCCCTTCAATAGGTACTGGTTAAGAGCCTCGCCCTGTTTTCCCCAAAGAACTACATCAAAAAAGTTTGCCTCATCTTCCCACTGATCGCCATTTTTGCGCCGGCGGTTTATCGCGATGGAAAACTTGCACACGGCCTGCCCTGAGGTGGTGTACTTCAATTCCGCGTCGCGTGTAAGCCTGCCGACAAGGACAACGTGGTTTATATCAGCCATTGCTTTCCTTTTCCTTTTTTTCCTTTTCGTCGATGTTTACAAAAAGGTACTTTAAAAGATTTGTGTTCAGCTTGAACACCCTGTCTAAAGCGGTGATTTTGGACGGGTCTGCCTTTAAGGTGAAAAGGACATATTTTCCCCGTGTGCGCTTTTTGACTTCATACGCCAAGTCGCGATCCCCGATTTCATCGGTTTTCTCGATCTCAGCAGCGTTGTTTCCTAAGTCGGAAAGCAACTGCTCCCGACCTGCCTTGTGCTGGTCTTCCTCCAGCGGAAAAATGACCATCAGCTCGTACTTACGCATGGGTCCTCCCTACGGACGTTAATTTCGGCCTGTTCATAAAAGAACGGGCAAAGAGGTTTCGCAAGTGAGCATAGAATATTTTCAGGATTTTTACAAGCGCCTTACAAATATGCTGGTAATTTTACAAGTGCCGGTATTATCAGGTATAATTGCGTAATGAATGTGATAAAAAATGTCGATAGGAGAGTAACTATGAATAAACGAGTCAACTTTGAAGACAGCCTCTTTATCCTTTCAATGAGGATGAGAATCATTGAGGACATCATTACACTTGATGCGGAACCTAATTTTTTCCTTGAGAAAACGCTCGATGATATTTTCTTCACTGACCACCTTTTGCGTATCATTTTAGAGTGCCTTGAGGAAAACCGCCATCTCATTGAAAGGCAAGAGCTTTTACAGCAGCTTTCGGACTTTGAAGCGCAGTTTTCCCGAATTTTGCATAATTTCCTTGAGAATGACGGAAATTTTTCCATTCGCGGATTTCCTTCGGAAGGTGAAAAAGTCGCTTTGTGCAGGAAAAACAGCGCCGATCGCCACNCATTGATTGGAAAACTAAGTTCATCTTCAGGCGCTAGGAGCGCAAGCCCAATAGTAAGTTCTGATGAGATAAACGAGCTTTTAAAAGCATTTTAAAGGACAGCTTTTCCAAAACTTCAGTTTTTGGAAAAGGCTCAAAGGGCAGGTTTTAATGAGGATAACCGGAGGGACGCTAAAGGGCAGAAGGGTCCAATTCTCCAAAGGCGTAATACGTCCGGCTATGGACAGAATGCGAGAATCGGTTTTCGCAATTTTGGGAGACCTCGAAGGTGTTTCGTTTTTGGACATCTTTTCAGGATCAGGCATTATTGCATTGGAAGCGGCCTCGCGCGGGGCTTCCTACATCGAAGCTGTTGAAAATGATCCATTGAAANGATACTCAATTTTGGATAATATAAAGATGTCTCCTGTGAGAATCCAATGCCGGTTTATGCCGGCGGAGCTTTATGTAAAACGGGCAAAGCGGCATTTTGACATCATCTTTTGTGATCCGCCATTTCCTTACCGCCACAAAGAGGGTTTACTTAAGTCTATCGCGTCATCAGTGTTGGTCAATGAGGAAACGCGCATACTTTTGCATTGCCCTAAAAGTGAAGTTCCCGGCGATTTTGGAGAAAAACTTACGTTAAAAGAGACGCGGGAATACGGGCGATCGGCAGTGATTTTTTTTAAAATTTGTTGCGATTAAATTTGACAAAAATAGAGATTTTATATATATTGTTGTTGCCATCGTGTAAAAGTAAGGAATTAAGGGATGGATTTTAAAAGCGTTTTTGAGAAGGTGCAGGGGGAAGGCACATTTATAAAAACTGCGGCGAAGGTGGTTCTTGACGGGGGGCAAAAAGCAGTCCTCAACCGGAAAGGGAACACTCTTTTTAATTCTGGTGACATAGAAGGCGCGCGAAGGATATTCCTGTCCACAGGTTATACGGATGGGCTTGTTCGGGTCGGCGATTATTACAATCAGAACGGAAGGCCCCTGGACGCCCTAAGGATGTACTGGGTAGCACCCGATCGAAAAAAAGCTGAACCTATCATCGCGCGGCTGTCTGCCGTCATTCAAAGCATGATTCGAAACGAAGGGAGCTGACTACATTGAGCAACAAAAGCAACATCATCGACAATCAGGAAAACGAGACCGCTGTGCAAACTGTCCTGCCGACCGAGCAGACTGACGAAGGGCAGTTTCGCATCTCGAACATCTCCAAAACGGGTTACCAGCTTTTGAAGGAAAACAGGACGTCAGATGCCATTGCCTGTTTCAACCAGATTCTGGAAATTGACGAGCACAACAATTACGCGCTTGTAGGCGTTGGGGACGCGTACAGAAAACAGGCCAATTTCAGGAACGCTGTGGCGTACTATCAGCGCTGCCTTGAGCATCATCCTGGAAACAATTACGCGCTTTTTGGGCTTGCCGACTGCTACAAAGCGCTTAACAAATTCCATGACGCAATTAGAATCTGGGAACAGTATCTGCTTTATGATAATAAAAACATCACGGTTCTTACNCGTGTGGCAGANGCGTATCGNAAGGTGCGGGATTACAAGCGCTCTAAAGAAGTGTATCTTCGGGTAATGGGAATGGATGAGTTAAACGCTTACGCCATAATCGGGCTTGGGCATCTGCATTATGACTTTAAGGAATACCAAGAAGCGCAGGCTTATTGGACGAAGATGCTTGAGCTTAACAGGAACAGCGTGGATATTCGGGTGCTTACATCCATTGGCAACTGCCATCGGAAACTGAAAACCTTCGCCGGCGGCATCGAGTACTTTAACATGGCGCTTGACAGGGATTCAAGCAATCTGTACGCGCTTTTTGGGCTTGCCGACTGCTATCGCGGTTTAAACGATCAAGCTAAGTCACTTGAGTTCTGGAACCGCATTTTGGTGTTGGATCCCCGCAACAAAATGATACTTACCCGCGCGGGAGACGCGTACCGAACNCTTGGTGAACTTGAAAAGGCTGTTGATTANTACCAGCGTGCGCTGGACATTGAGTTTGACACATACGCTGTTTTGGGCATGGCGGTTGTCGCCAAAGTTCAGGGGCGTTTTGAAGAATCCACAACGTCTTTAAAGCGCCTCATCCAGCAGGATCCCAAAAACTACCGTTTGTACATGGAGCTTTCAGAGTGCTTCCAAAAAAAAGGCAACAAGCGCGAGGCGATAGAGGTGCTGGAAGAGTTTCAGCGGCAAGGCATACGGAATATTGCGGTCAACGAGATGCTTGAAAGGCTCAGATACTAGCGGAAGCGCAGAACGGGTACAAGCTGCCTGAAAGAGCTTGTGCTGTGCGCTTGCCCGCTAAAAACTTAAAAGATTGTGATAAACAACGCGGCTAAAATACCTGAAAAAATTGCCACAGTTATAACGTAAACCCAAAGCGGTAAAGGCTCGTCTTTGGGTCTTTTTGCCTTGGGTTTTTTCTTTGGTTGATCTTCTGATACATATCCGCACGCGGGGCAGCCCCCCTTAAATGAATCCACTTCACCAATGAAATTGCAGGTTGGGCAGCGGACAGAAGCGAAGTTTTTTCCGCACTCAGGGCAGCTCTTGGCTTCCCGTTCAACTTCGGCGCTACAGCTCTCGCAAAAAAAAAGCGGGTCTAATTCTGTGATTTTACGTTTTCCAAACACCTAAACCTTTCTTTTTTCTGTATGTTTGCGCTATTCTGCCGCTTTGACAGGAGCTTCCGGCTTTGCGGATGAGGCAACAGCCGTATTGTCAGCGCTTGCGGTTTTTGTTTCCGTTGTTGCCGGTTCAGCCGTTTTTGTTTCCGCTGCCCTTGAAGGAGCATCGGTGTTTGGGCTATCGGTTGTTTTGTCTGCGGTCTTGCCGACGGAAGCCCGGTTGGAGCCGCGGTCAGTCACATAAAAACCGCTGCCCTTAAAAATAACGCCTGTGCCGCCGTTAATAAGGCGGCGTATTTGCTTGCCGCATTTTGGGCAAGTTTTTAACGGTTCATCAGCCATGCTTTGAAATGCATCAAAAGTATGACTGCAACTTTTACATTCATATTCGTAAGTCGGCATAATATTCTCCGCTGAATTTAGGCGTGTACAGCCTCTTGCAATTAATTTGAATATACCGAAAACAAGGCAAAAAGTAAAGATATGTCGTTCTCACTTAAGGAATCTATGCGAATTGTAAGAAATTCCCCGTCTTGCTCCGGAACGTTGGAAAAAAGCATAACCGCGGCATTTTGAAAGCTTAAAGCCTGAGTTTCCACAGACATTTGAGCGGCGTGTGCTGCCGCTTGCAATACAAGGTGCCTTGCCTGGGTGAAAAGCATTGTCAGTAAGCCAGCGTGAAAAGCTGAAGGCGTTCTAACTTTGAATGTTAGTTCCCACAGCGCCTCGTGGACTTCGACATCGGAACCGTCCGCTGTCCAGCCTGTAGGAGAGCGAATTGCCGCAAAGAACAACTCTTCAGCGGGTATCTGCAAAGGAACACCCATGCCGGCTATAATACGGTTGATATGATCCGAAGGGCTCACGAGCCAGCCTGCAAGGGCTGAACCTTCGCGAATCTGAGTAAACGCTTCAGGCATTGTAGCAATTTCCATTTGAGCCAGCGGATCGATGTTTGAAACAAGCGCCAAACGCCGCGCAAAAGAAACGGCTATTTCGCCGTTGCGGTCAGTCCAAAACGTTCCCCCGTAAGAGCTCCGCTGGCGCCTCCATGCGCGCGAAAACGCAAAGGCGTAATTTGCCCTGTGGCGCGGATACCTTCCCATTGCCGCGATGAAAAAACGTCTTTCTTCGCTCTCGCCAAAAAAAACCGCCGCCGCTTCGTCTGTGCGGTCAATCACCATCGCCGCATCACTGGCGCTGAAACCACCAATGTAAAGCGCATCCAGAAGCGGTCGTCCTGCCGTAATATCCGCCCACAGGTAAAGGCTTCCGCCTGCGGGCATCAGCGAAAACACCTGTGGCACATCATCGGCAATCGGGGCAGGAAGCCGCGGGGCGGTTGCACAGGAGGCGAAAAACACCGCGCTTAAAAAAAGCGAAAACAGTATTTTTTTTAATCGTTCAAATCGCTTAAACTTTTTCAATTTTTACCTGCCATGTTTCGTCTCCGGCTTCTATGCACGATGTTCCGTCTACGGCATTAAGATCGGCTTCGCTCCACGCAACTTTGGACGCAAGCGTTTCGCTGGCAACGTAATCGGCAAAGGCTTCCCATGCCGATTTCAGCTTTGGCGATCCGCNAATGGTAAGCGATATGCGGTCAGTCACTTCAAGACCTGATTCTTTGCGCACGTTTTGCACACCGCGCACCAAATCGCGTACATCGCCCTCTTTTGAAAGCTCTTCTGTTATCTCCGTGTCAAGCCCGACAGTCAACGTGCCTGAGTTTTGCACTTTCAAATTGGCTTTTTCAATGCGCCGTATGTCAAGTTTTTCCGCGGTAACGTCCACAGTTCTCCAGCCGCTTTCGTTGCATGATTCTATGTCAAGCGAAAGTGTCGCTCCTTCGATTATGCTTCGGATTTCATCGTGGCTTAATGCGGCAATTTTATCCGATGCCGCCTTCATGTCTTTTCCAAGTTCCTTGCCCATAACGCGGAAGTTTGCCTTTGCCTCATACTCAACGAGATTTTCNTCNTTGTCCCTNAAGATCACGTTTTTGACGTTTAGCTCCTCGCGTATTATATCTTCCATTTCGAGGAGCACGTTTTTTTCTTCGGTCTTTCGCGTTACCAGTTCCACAGATTTAAGCGGCTGGCGGATTTTGATGTTGTACTGCGAACGCAGCGCCCTGCCAACAGCAACCGCGCGCTGAACTGCCGCCATTCTGAACTCTAAATCCTTGTTGCGGTACTTGGTATAAGGCTTTGGGAAGTCCGCCAAATGTATAGATTCCGGGTCGCCTTCTGTGCGCAGGTTCTGCCAGATGGCCTCAGTGGTGAACGGCATGAACGGGCAGGCAACAGTAATAAGCGTTTTAAGAACGCTGTAAAGAGTTTGGTAGGCTTCAGTTTTGTCAGAGTCCGTAGCACCTTCAACGGAACTTTTCCAGAAACGCCTTCTGGAGCGGCGGATGTACCAGTTATTCAAAAGGTCGATAAAGGCAAGTATGGGATCAACGGCTTTGGCGAGATCGTAATTGTCAAGAGCCGCAATTGTCTGCTCCACGAGGTTTTCCGCCTCCGAGAGTATCCATTTATCAAGCGGATTGGAAGGAGATTCAGGTGGGCCTGACGGTTTAATTTTATCGATGTTTGCGTAAGTGACAAAAAAGCTGTAAGCGTTCCACAGGGGCAATATTATGCTTTTAAGCACTTCTTTTACCCCGTCATCACTAAAACGCAGATCGTCAGCCTTTATAAGAGAAGAATGCACAAGAAAAAGCCGCACCGCATCCGCCCCGAAGGAGTTAATCACGTCAACGGGATCCGTGTAATTTCTTAGGCTTTTACTCATTTTCCTGCCGTCGCTTGCAAGCACGATTCCTGAAACGATGCAGTTTTTGAAAGCAGGCCGCTTAAAGAGCGCCGCGGCAAGAACGGTGAGTGTGTAAAACCAGCCCCGCGTTTGATCAAGACTTTCACTTATAAAGTCCGCGGGGAAATGGTTTTCAAAAAACTCCTTGTTCTTAAAAGGGTAGTGGTTTTGTGCGTAGGTCATTGCGCCTGATTCAAACCAGCAGTCAAGAACCTCGCTGATGCGGCGCATAGTTCCTGAGCAGCCGTCTGTTGTTGCGCAGGGAATGGTAATGTTATCGACAAACTGCTTGTGAAGGTCTTCAGGAAAAACCCCTGAATAAGACTTAAGTTCATCGCGGCTTCCGACGCAGAGCACTTTTCCGCAGTCTTCGCACTTCCAAATCGGCAGGGGATTGCCCCAGTAGCGGTTGCGGCTGACAGCCCAATCCCGCGCGCCTTCAAGCCACTTGCCAAAGCGCCCGGTTTTTATGTGTTCAGGAACCCAGTGAATCCGGCTGTTGGCATCAAGCATATCCTGCTTGATTTTTTCCACATGGACAAACCAGGAACCCACCGCGCGGTAAATAAGCGGGCTTTCACACCTCCAGCAGTGCGGGTAGGCATGGAGAATCTGGTCACGCTTAACAAGCTTGCCGTCTGATTTTTTAAGATGCTCAATTATGGCTTTGTCGGCATCCTTTACAAAAAGCCCTTCATAATCGGGCACTTCGGAAGTGAAGCGGCATTCGGCATCAATCGGGCACACGGTTGGAACGCCTGAACCTTTCAAAAGCCGCGCGTCGTCCTCGCCGAAACCCGGCGCTGTATGCACTATGCCTGTGCCGTCTTCGGTTGAGACATAATCGCCCAAATACGTGCGAAAGGCGTTTT
>WQRS01000005.1 GCA_009786615.1 Treponema sp.
TCAAGATATTCATCCAATACGTTGGACAGCCGCCGCCGCCTTTCGGCAGAAAGCTCGTTTGCCAAAAGTGTAGCCGCATCGCCCATGCGGGAAGCCAATACAAGGCTTTTTCCGCCCGGCGCGGCGCAGGCATCAAGTATCGTTCCCNCGGCANTTAAGCGCAGGGAAGATGCCGCCAAAACTGAAGCATGATCCATCATGTACGGTTTCGTCAGCCCCTGCGCGTAGGGAACCGGCACGGCGGGCAAAAGCAGGCTCTCCTGAAGCGCCGCCCAGCGGCTGCCCCACAGTTTCAGGTAGTATTCCTCAAAAGCCTGATTTTCTTTCATGGTTTGTACGAATAAGGTACAATATTTTTCGCAAACATAAAACTATCAAGAAGGATGCCAGCCGTGTCACATAATCCTTTCTTCCCCTCGCCCATATAGCCGCCCCAAAAAAAAACCAATACAATAAGCGCCATGGAAACCATAATTCTCGCATCTTCCTCCCCAAGACGGGCTGAGTACTTTAAGCTCCTTGGTCTACCCTTCGTCTGCGTGCCGTCACTTGCGGATGAAACGATTGCCGCGCACATGGACGGCAAGGCGGCGGCAGAAGAGCTTGCCGTGCGGAAAATAACGAGTGTCCTGGCTCGTTATGAAAGCGACACGGCTGATACCGAAAAGCCGTTATGGATATGCGGGGCGGATACGGTTATCGAGTTTGAGGGGAAACTGTACGGCAAGCCGCTTGACCGCCCCGATGCCCAGCGTATGCTAAAAACCCTGCAAGGGAAAACCCACCACGTTATAAGCGCAGTCGCGCTGTACAGCGCTCGTTCGGGAATCACCGACTCCCGCCCGGTTTCAAGCCTTGTCACCTTTGCGCCCCTGACCGAAGGGGAAATCAGGTGGTATCTGGAAAGTGGTGAGTGGCAGGATGCGGCAGGCGCGTACAAGATTCAGGGGCTTGCCTCCTGTTTTATTTCAGGCATACAAGGCTCATACTCATCTGTCGTGGGGTTGCCTTTGAGGGAATTTTATGTCATGCTAAGGGACAACGGCTACCCGTACGGGAGCTGAATTTCCGCCGCCACTCGACTGGCGGTGAGATACAGGGACGGCGTCCGGCGCACTAAAAGCAGTGCCGGAACAGGGAGGATACTTTGGCGGTAGTTACCATGAAAAGCCTGCTCGAATCAGGCGTACACTTTGGTCATCAGGTAAAACGCTGGGATCCGCGGATGAAAAAATTTATATTCGCGGAGCGAAATGGGATTCACATTATTGATCTTCAAAAAACCATCCAGGCGATCAAAGACGCCTACGATGCGGTGCGGAAAGTTACCTCCGCCGGCAAAACGGTTCTCTTTGTGGGAACCAAAAAGCAGGCGCAGCAGGCGGTGCANAAAGAGGCCGAACGGTGCGGAATGTTNTATGTAAACAACCGCTGGCTCGGCGGAATGCTTACCAACTTTTACACCATCAAAAAATCGCTTTTGCGCCTGAAAAAGCTTGAAAAAATGGAAGTGGACGGCACTTTCGAAAACCTCACCAAAAAAGAGATCGCCGGTCTTGCCAAAGAGCGCTCCAAGCTCCAGAAAAACCTCGGCGGCATAAAAGAGATGAAAGACCTTCCGGGCGTTCTTTTCATCATCGACACAAGAAAAGAAGATATCGCTGTTGCCGAAGCCAAGCGCATGGGCATTCCCATCGTGGCGGTTGTGGACACCAACTGCAACCCTGACGGCATCGATTACCCGATTCCCGGAAACGATGACGCGATTCGCGCGATCACTCTTTTCACACAAATCATCGCCAATGCGGTGGTGGAAGCCGACAACGAAGTCGGTCTGCGCATCATTGAAAGCCTTGATACCGATGAGGAAGATATGGAAGGGCTTATGACTGATGCCTCCATGAAAGAAGAGGATAGGGAAATTGATATCGCCTCCTACACCGGCGAGGAACAGGGCACGAGAGCCGAAACCGAAGAAACATCCGATGACGAAGATGACGACTTGCCGGTTGATATTGACAAAGCATACGGCGAAGATGCCTGATTTTCTAAGGAGAGTATGATGTCTGCTATAAGCGCTAACGATGTGAAAACCCTTCGGGAAAAAACCGGAGCGGGCATGATGGAATGCAAAAACGCCCTTGTCGAAGCAGACGGGGATTTTGCCAAAGCCGAAAAATTGCTTAAAGAAAAAGGGCTTGCGGCGGTGGAAAACCGCTCAGGCAGGGCGACAACGGAGGGAAAGGTCTTCGTCAAGGTTTCAGGTGATACTGCGGCTTTGGTGGAGCTGGCAAGCGAAACGGACTTTGTGGCTAAAAACCCTGAGTTTATCGATCTTGGCACCCGCATCGTCGAAAAAGTTTTGGAAAAAGGCTGCAACGAGCCGAACGAGGAACTTAACGGCATGGTGACAGACCTTGCCGCCAAAATCCGGGAAAACATGAGCCTAAAACGGGTGAAAACCGTAAAAGCCGCCCCCGGTGAATACCTTACCAGTTACATTCACGGCGAGGGAACCATCGGCGTTGTTGTGAAGCTCAGCTCCGACAAAGCCGAAGCGCTAACAAACGAGGAAGTGAAGGCGTTCGCGTTCAGCATCGCCTTGCACGTTGCGGCGTTTAACCCGATGGCACTCGATCAGAGCAAAGTTGATCAGGGCTGGCTTAAAGAGCAGGAGGAGATTTTCCGCAAGCAGATGGAGCAGGACGAGAATATGCAGGGCAAACCCGCCAACGTCCTTGAAAACATCCTCAAAGGCAAGGTGAGCAAGTTCCTTAAAGAGATTTGCCTTATGGATCAGGGTTACGTTAAAGATGAGAAAATGACGGTCGCCGCCGCTGTTGCGGATGCCGGCAAAAAAGCAGGCGCGGCACTTTCAGTCGCCGATTTTGTGTATTTCAGGGTGGGCGGCTAAGTATGGTGGAAACTATATCAGCCGCAGAAGACCGCATGAAAAAAGCGCTCTCAAGCCTCAAGGACACGTTTTCGACCTTGAGGACGGGCAGGGCGTCCGCCGCCCTTTTCGACAAAATTCGGGTGGATGCTTACGGGGAAAAATCGCCGCTGAATCAGTTGGCGAACATTTCCGTGCCGGAAGCCCGCCTTATCGTCATACAGCCGTGGGATAAGGCGCATATCGGCGAAATTGAAAAGGCCATCCGCACTTCGGAGCTGTCGCTTAACCCATCCAACGATGGTAAGGTTATCCGCATCGCCATCCCGCCCCTCACAGAGGAACGGCGGAAGGATCTCGCAAAGCAGGCGAAAAACCACGCCGAGCAGAGCCGTGTAGCCGTCCGCAACATCAGGCGGGACGGCAACGACGAACTAAAGAAGCTCCTTAAAGACAGCAAAATCACGGAGGATGAGGAAAGCAAATCATCAGATGAACTCCAGAAATTAACCGACTCCTACATCGTAAAAGTCAACCAGACTCTTGAGGAGAAGGAAAAGGAGATAATGGAAGTTTGACGGAGCAGGAAAGTCTTAGTCAAACGAGTTTACCTAAGGCTCGCTTGCGCCACATCGGCATCATCATGGACGGTAACGGGCGCTGGGCAAAGCGGCAAGGCCGGCTTCGCACGCAAGGGCATCTTGAGGGCATCGTGGCAGCCAAGCGTGTGGTCAAGGCCGCAAGCGACTTGGGCGTTCGCTACCTCACCCTGTACACGTTTTCCACGGAGAACTGGAAACGCGCCGAGGAGGAAGTGGGCTTTGTTTTGGGTCTTGCCAAAAAGCACCTTCGTGCGGAATTTGAGTTTTACAAGGAAAACCGCATACGGGTGCGCCATGCGGGAAACCGCGAAAACCTGCCACCCGACATACTTTCTGAAATTGACGGCGCGTGTGCTGACACTGCCGGTTTTTCAGGCTTGCAGGTGATCATCGCCTTAAACTACGGGGGCAGGGACGAAATAGTTCGCTCGGTGCGCAAACTTGCCGCATCCGGCAAAGAAATAACGGAGGCGAGTATCAGCGCTAACTTGGACAACCCAGACATTCCTGACCCTGACCTCATCATCAGAACCGCGGGTGAGTTCCGTTCAAGCAATTTTTTACTGTGGCAAAGCGCGTATGCCGAATATCATATTTCCCGGAAGCTATGGCCTGACTGGGAGGCTTGCGATCTTGAGCAGGCAATCAAGGACTACGAAAGCCGGGATCGGCGTTTTGGAGCCGTACAGGAGCCGGTAGGACAATGAAAAAGATTATACAGCGGTTGACAGTTTTTTTTGTGGGGTTTCCCGCCCTCCTCACTGTAGTCATGCTCCTCCCCCAGTTTAACCACCTCGTCCTCAACCTCGTCATCATCGCTTTTTCCATACTCGGCGCGGTTGAACTTCGCAACATTTTGACCCACAAAAACCTGACGATTTCCGTACCCGAAGCGGCGCTGCTTGGAGGTATCAGTCCCATCGCGTGGACGGTCGTTGTGACGCTTGGCATCTCAGGAATGAACGTTGTCCCGGGCGCTTTTATTCTTGGCGCTTCATGGCTTTTGATTTCAGGGATTTTTACCTCAGGCGAAAAACTTGATTCGTACATCGGGCGTGTCGCCGCGGGTTTTGCGGTGATGATTTACCCTGGGCTCTTTATGGCGTGGGTAATTCAAATGGCGATGTTCCCCGATGCCGGTTTTGTGATACTCGTTTTTTTCCTAATGTCGCTTCTCAATGACGCCATCGCGTGGGCGACCGGAGTTCTTTTCGGCAAAAACAACCGCGGCTTCGTTGCGGCAAGTCCGAATAAAAGCATTGCCGGTTTTGCAGGCGGTCTTGCGGCGTCCGTTGGGGCGGGAATTATCGCTGTCGTTACCCTGCCCGCCCTTTTTACTTCCGCCGTTTTACCTTCGCCTCTTGCGGGCGCGCTGTTGGGACTGGGTGCCGGGGCGGCGGCTACGCTTGGCGATCTAGGCGAGTCGGCGATCAAGCGTAGCGCCGGGGTCAAGGATTCAGGTTCCCTCATCATGGGCAGAGGCGGCGCGCTTGACTCGATTGATTCAGTGGCGCTGGCAGCGCCCGTCTATTATATGCTGTACCGCCTGCTTTTCCTCGCATGAAAAAACGGGTTGCGGTTCTTGGCGCAACAGGCTCTATAGGGAAAAACACGCTGGACGTGATCCGCGGCTTTAGCGACGGTCGTTTTGAGCCTGTCCTTTTCAGCACCAACAGCAACGTTGAAGAACTTCGCGCACTCAAAAAAGAATTCCCGCAGGCAATAACAGCGCTGGCAGCCGAAAATATTTCGCCTATGGAAGGCATTGACTTTTTTGGCAGGCAAGGGCTTTTGTCATCAATTGCCGAAGCGAAGGCTGACATTGTCGTCAACGCGATTTCCGGTGCCGCGGGGCTTCTGCCGTCAAAGGCGGCTTTGGAAGCATCTTCCGATCTGGCTTTGGCGAACAAGGAAACAGTGGTGATAGCCGGTTCCCGCATTTTTGCGCTTGCCGAAGAAAAAAAACGGCGCATCATTCCTGTGGATTCAGAGCATTCGGCGATTTTTAAGCTGATTCACGCTCACGGAAGTGAAAATATCGATGAAATAATACTGACCGCTTCCGGCGGAGCGTTCAGGAACTTCACTCACCAAATGCTAAAGGGCGTAACACCTGAACAGGCTATGAGACACCCGACATGGAGCATGGGGCGGAAAATTACGGTGGATTCTGCCACACTTGCGAACAAGGGGCTTGAGGTGATAGAGGCGGCGCGGTTTTTTGGCTTTCCGCCTGAACGCATCAAGGTCGTTATCCATCCGCAGAGCATTGTCCATTCGATGGTGCGCCTGAAAAACGGCGCGGTGTACGCTCAGATGTCTTTCCCCGATATGCGTCTGCCGATTCTTGACGCGCTCTGTTGGCCTGAAACATCGTTTCAGCCGCTGGGCTCACTTGATTTCGATTCGCTTACATTGACGTTTGAAAAATGTGATATGCAAAAGTTCCCTATGATTGATCTTGCCTACCGCGCCCTTGCCGAAGGGGAGCTTATGCCTGCTGTGTACAACGCCGCAAACGAGGCGGCTGTAGAGGCATTTTTGAATAAGAGGATCGGCTTCCTTGAAATATCTTCGGTTGTGAGGTATGTTATAGATAGCATCCGACCAACAGGAGAGATGTCGATAGACAATGCGCTTAAGTGGGATAAAGCGTCCCGCGAGGCTGCCGAAAGCTTTATCAAACAGACCGGAAACAGTCTGAATGGGAGTGCGTCATGTTAATTTTTAGAATACTGCTGGGGCTTTTTGGACTTGGTATTGTAGTTTTCGTTCACGAATTAGGACACTTTATCGCCTGCCCGCCTTATGGGAATCAAAGTGGAGGCGTTTTCAATCGGCTGGGGTAAACCCATCCTCAAAAAGAAAATCGGCGATGTGGAATACCGCCTCGGCGCGTTCCCCATCGGCGGTTATTGCAAAATGAAGGGGCAGTCCGATCACGAAGCCCCTAAGGAAGGCGCTGTCCACGAAAAGGGGAGCTTTTTTGCCGCACACCCGTTCCGCCGCATTGTAGCCTGCCTAGGCGGGCCGTTGTTTAACCTGGTTTTTGCGGTATTGGTGCTTTCGGTCATTTGGGGCGTGGGTTTTGAAGTGAACACGTTGAGTAACCGCATTGTTTTAGTCTCCGACATCAGGGCTGATGCACAGGCAAACCCAGCCGACATCGCAGGTTTGCAGACAGGAGACTGGATTGTCGAGCTGCGGGGGCGTCCCACCGAAACGTTCAACGATATTCAAAGCATCATCGCCGTACACCCGGAAGAGCAGATGCCTGTTAGGGTGAGAAGGAATGGGGAACTGCTTGACCTTTCTGTAACGCCCGCTTTGGACAGAAATACAGGTGCCGGGAGAATCGGCATTTACTTTTGGACTGACCCGATAATCGAGCGAATTGCCGAGGGTGGCGCGGCTGAAATCGCGGGTCTTCAGGGCGGCGACCGCATCCTTTCGGTCAACGGGATAGAGCTGCCGCACACGATGGCGCTGACGAACATCATCGCCGGACGCCCGTCTGTTCTTGAAGTGGAGTTTGAGCGTTCAGGTGAAATCATGGCGGCGACCATCCTCCCAATTTACACCGAGGCTGGAGCGGTGAATCTGGGCATCGCATGGCAGGCGGTGCGTTATCATAACCCGCCGCTCCCCCTCCACCTCGCCATTGCACGCGGCGCTTCGGAAACGTGGCGCATTTTCACGATTTCTGTGCGCAGCCTTTCGTTGCTTTTCCGCGGCATTGATTTAACTCAGGCAGTTTCAGGCCCCGTGCGCATCACGTACATGGTGGGCGATGTCGCGGCGCAGGGATTTGCCGAAAGCTTTATCGCGGGCATCAGTTCCATGGCAAGCTTCCTCGCCCTTATTTCCATAGCGCTTGGTATTATGAACCTCCTGCCCCTGCCGATTCTTGACGGCGGCATGATAATTTTGTTTCTTGTGGAGGCGATACGCAGAAAGCCGCCGCCCCCACGCTTCGTTGCGGCATTCCAGACGGTGGGCGTGGTACTAATCGCGGGGCTTATGTTTTTTGCCCTTTTCGGTGACATTCTTTATTTGACAGGTCGTTAAAGCGTCGACAGAAAAAAGGAGTTTAGGGATGAAGCGGAAAATTACCTGTTTTTGCGACCACGTTTTTGAGGTCGATGTCCCTGAACGTATTGACGTTGATGAAGAGCCTGATTATTTNAAACAAATACAGGACGGCACGTTTTTTAATTTTCCCTGTTCCGGNTGCGGCAAAAAACANAAGCCTGAATTTCCNATTTCAGTCTTTTGGCCGTCAAAAAAGCTCCAGTTTAACGTAGTGCCGGAACTGGAGCGCGGGGAGTTTTACCGCCAGAAAAAAACGGCTGAAGGGGAAAACTCCCTCACNCTTGAAAGCATTGTGGGNTATCCTGAACTTGCCGATCGCTTGGCTGTGATCCGCGACGGTTTTGAGCCTGTCGCAATTGAAGCGATAAAGTANTTCCTTCACCTGAAAGCCGAAGAGCAATACCCCGATGAGGAAATTGACATCTGGTACAACAGTTGCAGCGGGAAGNGCGACAGCACAGAAGGGGCGGTAACGTTTCACGTTCACGGAATCCGCAAAAACGAAGTGGCTGTTATGAATGTTCCTCTCACCGTTTATCAAAAGACTTTAAATGATTACAAAAGCAACCCGAAAAGCGACACTTTCAGCTCTTTGCGTATCCGCAGTTACCTTTCGGTGAAAAACACGATGCGCCCGGAGGCGTTTACCTAAAGATTCTCCCTTTACTCTTAAGTCTTTCCAATGATACAATAAGCAATGAACGTAATTGCTTTTAACGGAAGCCCCCATCCTGACTTGGTTACAGCCACAGGAATATCCGTGATGAAGGGGGAGCTTGAAAAGGAAGGAATTGCCGTTGAGGTGGTTCATGTAGGGAACAAGATGATCCGTGGCTGCGTTGACTGCAAAAAGTGCAGATCGGTAGACCCCAGGCGCTGCGTTGTATCAGGCGACATTGTGGATGAGTGTTATGAAAAGATGAAAGTTGCCGATGGTGTGATTCTTGGAAGCCCTGTGTATTACGGCGGCGTTGCAGGAACGTTTAAGAGTTTTCTGGATCGCCTTTTTTACCCCGCTCCGCCAATGCGCTTCAAAGTGGGTGCCAGCGTGGTTGCTTTGCGCCGATCCGGCGGCATTACGACATTCCACCAGCTTAACAACTATTTTAATCTGTCGCAAATGATCATTACGCCGGGTGTTTACTGGGATGTAATACACGGCAACACGGCGGAAGAAGTCATGCAGGATGAGGAAGGCATCCAGATAATGGAAGTACAGGGGCGCAACATGGCGTGGCTTTTGAAAAGCCTTGCGGCGGCAAAAGAAACTGTCAAACAGCCGGAATCAACCAGGCGTAAATGGACGAACTTTATTCGTTAAGGATGCTATGATTTAATCGTGAACGATACTCAAAAAAAACGCGCGTTGGTTGCTATGTCAGGCGGTGTGGATAGCGCGGTTGCTGTGCTCTTTGCGCAGGAGGCTGGTTACGCCTGCATCGGCGCGACCATGAAACTGATCAAAAACGGCGGCAGCAAATGCTGTTCACTTTCTGATATAAACGTTGCACGCGCTATCGCATGGAAGCTGGGCATTCCCCATTATGTATTAAACTGCACCGAAGATTTTGATCGTTACGTGATTAAGCCTTTTGTAAATAGCTACATCGAAGGAAATACGCCCAATCCATGCATCGAATGCAACCGCTATTTAAAATTTGTATTTATGCTTCGCAGGGCTAGCGAACTTGAAGCGGAAGTTTTAGTCACAGGGCATTACGCGCATTGAAAAATCCGCCTCGCGCTGGCTTAAAAAAAGGGGCTGATGATCACAAAGACCAAAGTTATGTGCTTTACATGATGAGCCAGGACGCGCTTTCCCGTACACTGTTTCCCCTTGGGGCGTTAAAAAAGGTAGAGGTGCGATCTTTGGCGGCTTTAAAAGGGCTTGAAAATGCTGAAAAAGAAGAAAGCCAGGATATTTGCTTTGTCGTCAAAGGCGATTACGCTGACTTTATTGAGTCGTACACAGGCAAATCAAGCCTTGAAGGTGATATAACTGACATACAGGGAAATGTTTTGGGCCGCCACAAGGGGCTTATCCGTTACACATTGGGGCAAAGGCGTGGAACAGGGGTGGCGCTAAATTATCCGGTTTATGTGGCGGCAAAAAAAGCCGCTTCCAATACACTTGTTATAGGAAACGACTCTTCCCTTTATTCAAAAAGTTTCATTGCCGAAAATATAAACCTTATCGCCGCAGAAAAAATAAATGCTCCGGTGCGCGTAAAAGTGAAAGTGCGTTATCTGCAAAAAGAACAATGGGCGCACATTGAGCAAACAGAAGACAATAAAGTGATGGTGGTCTTTGAAAAGCCGCAACGCGCTGTGAGCCCCGGACAGGCAGCGGTGTTTTATGACGGTGAATATGTGTTGGGCGGCGGAACGATAACGGAAGTCTTTTAATATTTCCGTAAAATATCAACGGGCTTTAATTTGCCCGCTCTATGTGCGGGAATCCACGATGCGACAACTGAAGCCAAAATTGTAAAAAAGCCAATTTGAATTATCATATTCGCATCAATAATGATGGGAATATGATCGATGTAATAACTGGAATCCAAAATTGTTACAGGGCCTGCGTTGAAAAGCCCTGAAAAAAAGCTCATCACAATTTCCAGAAAGCGAATAAGACCGTTGACGTGTACACCGACCAAAAGCCCCGCGGCAATGCCGAAAATGGAGCCGGTGAGCCCTGTAAGAAAAGCACCCATAAGAAAAATTGAAGTTGTAAAAGAAGGTTTTGCGCCTGAAGTCTTCAATACGGCAATATCGCGCTGGCGTTCAATAACAAGCATTGAAGTCGCCGAAGAAACATTCACCGCGGCAACAAGCACAATAAGCGCCATGATAAAAAGAAGCAACTGCCGGGTTGATTCAAAAGAACTGTGCTGGGCGCGCAAAAGGCTTCTCCAACTGTACACGCCAAAACCAGTTCCAAGTACCCCCCTCAAAGAATGCGCCATAGTTTCAGAGCCGCCGAATGGATCATCAATTTTTAGAATTAAATGCGCGGCACCCAAATCCGGCAAAATATCAAGACCGGCATCAAGGCTTATCACACACCACATCGCGTCAAGTTCCTGATAGCCTGAACTCACTATGCCCCTGACATAAAACGGCGTTACACGGGGAATAAAATGCCCCAAAGGCGAATGGCTTATGGTCATGATATGCACGGTGTTTCCCGCTTGTGCGCCAATGGAACGCGCGAGTTCCGACCCCAAAAGCACATCCCTGTCTCCTAAAAGTCTTCCCTCCCCTTCCAGTGTAACAAGAAAACGAAGTGCTCCTTCATCTTCCCAAAAGGAAGGCTCTATCGCACGAATGGCAGCGCCGCGCGTTCCCGCCGATCCTAAAAGCACACCAAGCCCCTGCCGCTCCGACCAAATTCCCCGAATTCCCGGAAAGCCTTCTATGTAGGGAAGAGCCGCTTCGGGATTTTGCCTGTTTTGAAAATTGAAAACCTGCAAGTGCCCCGTACCAAGCTCCAAATAGCGATCCATGATTCCGCGTATCATGCCATCCGCAACAATGAGCGTTACAATAATGGGAACTAAACTTAAAGCAATGCCGCCTGCGGCTCCGCGTAAATACCGCCCGCCCTCGTGCGCCCTGCCTAAAAGATAGCGGAGGGCAATAAAGAACGAGGAAAAAAGTTTCACTTAAAGCTCTCCCAAAATTCCACTGTTAAGCGTATAACAGATTTTCGCGCGGGAGGCAACTTTTTCATCATGTGTGACTATGATTAATGATTTGCCCCATTTTTCAACACCGGAAAAAAGAAGATCAGCCACCAGCATCGAATTTTTTGAATCAAGATTTCCTGTAGGCTCATCGGCCAAAATTATATCGGGATTGTTTACCATAGCCCGCGCTACTGCAACTCTTTGTCTTTCCCCGCCGGAAAGCTGCGAAGGATAATGCGTCAGCCTGTTTTCCAGCATCATGTCTGCAAGGAGCAGGCGCGCTAATTCAATGGCATCTTTTTTTTTCGTCCCGGTCATATAAGCAGGAAGCATTACATTTTCCAAGGCTGAAAAATCTTTCAGTAAATAATGAAACTGGAAAATAAAACCGATGCGGCGCTGGCGGTATGCGGCAAGATGAGTTTCTGAAAGTCCGGTTATGTCATCCCCTGCAACTTCAACGCTTCCGGAATCACAGCGGTCAAGCCCGCCGATAATGTTCAAGAGCGTACTTTTTCCGCTCCCGCTTTGACCCATAACCGCAACAGAAGAACTTTTTTCCACTTCAAAGTTTATCCCTTGCAGAATGCGCAGGGTTTCAGCTCCGGAGGTATAATTTTTTATCAAGTCTTTTACGCGGACAATGTTATTTCCACTACTCATACCGCAGAACCTCCGCCGGGCGCGTGTTTGCCGCCTTACCCGACGCAAACCATGCGGCTGCCACAGCGGATAAAAAGCCAAAGAAGAAAATCAACGCTACTTCATGTGCAATGACCCTTGAAGGAATTTCCTGTATATAAAAAACCTGCGGGGAAAAGACTGCAAATTCTCCGCTGCCCAAATATGCGCCGAAAAAAGCCATCACATCATCCAAAAAAAAGATGGCGGCATTCACCGCTCTTTCAAGCCCTATAAAAAAAGGCTGAATATTAAACGCTATCCAAAGACCTGACGCCAACCCAAGACCGCCGCCCAAAAGTCCGATAATAAAACCATCCATAAGGAAAACAAGCCGCACTTCGGTTCCTGAAGCGCCCAAAGCCCGCAAAAGACCGATCTCTTCACGCCGCTCAAGCACAGCGCGCCGCTGAGCCTGAAAAATGTTAAGCCCGACCACGATAAAAATTAAACCCAAAAGAATAAACATCATCAGCTTTTCAGTCCGCAGCGCGCTGAAAAAAGCGCGGTTGTAATCGCGCCATGACGAAAGAAATAAGCCGTCCAGACCTACAGCAAAGCCAAGCCGCTCAAGCTCATAGGCAATTTCATTCATGCCGCGGCGGTCGTGCCAGCGGTTTGTGAGTTTAATCCCCAGTGATACGCGGGCACCTTCGGCTGAAAGCGACTGCGCGGTTTCCATGCTGACAAAACCCCAGCCAATATCGTATTCATGCGTTCCTGAACGGAAAATACCTGAAACAGTGTATGTGCGCCCCGGTTCTTCGACATCACCCAGCGCGGAGGAAAGTGAAAGCATGGTAACTTCGTTTCCGACACGCACAGCAAGATGCCGCGCCAATTCAGCACCCAAAACTATGTAATGCGGGTTTGAAAGATCAAAATAGCCGTCTTCAATTACAAGCCTTTGCGCAAGACCTTCATCGCGCAAAAACGCGTCTTCAGGCACACCGCGCAAAAGCGCGCCGCGCGGATTTATGAACCTTCCGCGAATGAGGACGTTAATCTCCTGAAACGGAAGCACCGACAAAACGCGCGGCAAAGCGGCAAGCGCTTCACTTAATTCAATTTCGCTTCCCGGTTCCACTCGTTCAATACGCACATGCGCCGAAGATATTTCAAGTATGTTTTCGATAAAGCCCAACTGGAAACCGTTCATCACAGAAATTATTACGGTTAAAGCCAAAACACCCGTGGCAATTCCCAAAATGGAAAGTACAGGCGTTGGGGAATTTTTTCTGCCCCATGAAATATAACGGAGAGCAACAAAGCCAATCCAGCGCCCAAGCCTCATCTGGCTCCTCCGCCCAGTTGAAATATATTCTCCTCAGAAATTAAAAGCCCTTCTTCCCAAACAGCCCGCAGCGCAAGACGCCCGTGCAAAAAGATTTCCTCGATGTCCTGACCGTTTTGCTGGCTGACAATTCTTTCAAGCACACCATGCCTGTAATTGCGCTCGACAATGCGGTTTCCATCATTATCATATTCATATTGGACAAGACGTTCATCCGTATCCGTCCTCCACGAAACTGACACAAGCCTGTCCCCGTCCCATGTGTTGATAAACTCACCGGCAATACGCCCGTCCTCATCGCGCCACACTTCCCTTAAAAGCCTGCCGCGGCTGTCAAGTGAGTAACTGACCTGCGAGCCGTACGGAACATTCATGGCTGTCAAAATAAAATCAGGCGTGTAAAAAACGATGGCAACTCCGGCTTCTCGTGCAAAAGAAGCAACCTGAGCATTACGCGGGAATAAAATCCTGTTCATGTCGCCATCCGCATCATGAAAAACGCGATCAATTGCCCGTAGCGCGCCTGTGCGGCTGTAGCGGAAATAATCAGTAAAAACAAGAACAAACTCAGGCGGCCCTAAATAGATTTCTTCGCCAAGAAGATAATCTTCTTCAAGTTCAGGTTCGAGACTTTCAGCAATCGCGGCATTTCCGTTTTCAAAATAATTTTCCTGATTTTCTGTAAGCCCGTTTTCAAGGTAAAGGGGAAATCCGTATTCATAATAATAATATTCATATACTGCTGCTGCGGGGGCTGGAAAAGGCGCACGCTTAAACCATGTTTGTGCGCTGAGCAAAATGTCTTCGTCAAAAAAGAAATGAAAATCCCACTGCGATAAATCATCTTCAAAAAAGCGCTCACGCACGACAGAGCCGTCGCTGTTCATAAACTCTATGAAACCTGAGGCGTTTTCATCGTACTCCCCTTCTCCGCCAAAAAACGCGGCATTTCCGGATGCGGCAAGCATCGTTATATGCGCACGATTGCGGAAAATCCACTGATGACGGATTTCCTCCCCATCTCTGAAAAGCGTGCGCACTTCAACCTGATGCGCGGGATTGTGGTAAGGTGCTATGACATACGGAATCATTTCCGGCGGGACAACTTCCACTGAAAGGCTGTATTCATACCTTTGCGCGACAAGACGGGAAGGTGTCCATCCAAGCGCCATGCCGGCTGGGTTAGAGCGATACCAGCGAACCGGCTGAGGCTCAAAAACAAAAATATATTCTTCTTCTGTGTATTCATCCAGATACGCATACATATACATATCATTTTCTTCGTACTCACTGTCGGAGGCGGAAAAAAGGTTAACAAACGGCTGTTCCTCAAGCGCGAAAATGAAAATCGCCGCCGCAAAGAACACGGCAAACAAAAGCGGGAGTGAGAGAACTTTAGGCAACATTAGAAAACTCCTTGGCATAGCTCTTTGGATCAAAGGGCGTTATGTCAGAATACTTTTCCCCGTTACAAAGAAAAACAACCGGAAGCCTCAAATCCTGGGCAAGGGAAAATACCGCTCCCCCTTTAGCGCTTGAGTCATACTTTGTAAGTATTACCCCGTCAGGCGAAACGGCATCCTTAAAAATTTCTGCCTGTGCTAAAGCATTTCTGCCGGTGGTAGAATCAAGGACAAGATATTTTATGTAATCGCATCCTGACGCNCGGGATTCCACAATACGGTCAATTTTTTTAAGCTCTTCTACCAGCGCGGCTTTTGTGTGCATTCTGCCTGCGGTATCGGCGATAATGAGATCCCCTCCTCCGGCATTGGCTGCTTCTATCGCGTCATATATAACCGCGGCGGGATCTCCGCCTTGCTGGTGGGCAACCACACGCACACCAAGCCGCTGCCCGTGAATTTTCAACTGATTGATTGCCGCGGCTCGGAATGTATCGGCGGCTGCCATTATCGGCTTTCGATTTTCTGTCTGCATAT
>WQRS01000006.1 GCA_009786615.1 Treponema sp.
TGTGGCTATGAAAATCTGTCCTGCGTGAGAAAGCGCACCAACTAAGTTGTTCCCCAAATCGCCTGTGGTGCTGCCTCTAATCGAAAGCCGTTCCACCTCAACAGGAGCGTCAAGATTGGCAAGGTTTGGAACAAAACGCAGTATGACGTATGAAGTGGGGCTTGAGCGCAACTGGGCGCGGGCGAAAATATTATTACCGGCGCTGTAAAGACGGCCAATTGCATAAGCAGACAGATCAACATCCGCCCTGATCCATTGGTTGCCTGAATGCCGCACAAGATGAGGCGCAGGGAAGCTCCCGCCGCCTGAATAGACAATGGCGAAAAGCGTCTCGTTTCCCGGCGCTCCGACAGCGGTAAGCCCGCCAAAGCCGCCGAAGTTGGAAACCGGCGGTGTTGCCAAAGAAGTCCACCTTCCGGCGGAATCAAAAGCCCAAACAAATTCTCCCCGTTGAGTCCAAGCGTAAAGCCTTTGTTCGGTGACAACCATGTTTTGCGGGCTTCCGCGAATGATGGGAGTCACAGGCGGCTGCTGCCAGGAAATATTGTGGAAAATCGGGTTCTGGTCGCACGAGGCAAACAGCGCTAAAATTAAAAAAACAGGCAAACTTGTATATCGTAACGTATTCATAAGTATCCGCTAGTTAAAAATGATAACGTGCTGACAACGTTACCGTTAAAAAATTACCCAAAGCGTTGTACCGGACACCGTCTTGCGGAGCAGGCCGCTGCGGGACTAACCACCAAACGGTGTTAAGACCGAAAGACCAGTCCTGGTTAAAGCGCCAGAACGCCGAAGCGCTTGCCTGCGCGATGAAGCCAAAGTACCCCTCGTCAAGCATCCTTTGCGGTGCTCCGCCTATCATTATGCCGACAGGAAACTCAAAGCGCCGAAAGACGAACTGGTATCCTGCGCGAATACCGAACGGCACCATAAAAAACATACGCTCGCCGCCTGTGGGAAGAAACATCGCGGCCAACTCGCCGCCCAAATAAATGTTGGCGGTAAAAAAGTAATTAAACGCAAAGGAGGCTGTTCCGCCCACAGCCCTAAAATTGTGATGACCGGGCGAAGGAGCGCCATCTATATTAAAAACGGTCGGAAAGATTGTGCCGACAGACATATTTATAGTCCTGTCTCCCGGCCCATGCATCGGCACAACGAAGTCAATCCAGTCGATGTCAATTGGGGGCGGCTCCTCTTCCTGCGAAAAAACATGGGGCAAAACAGCGGCAAACAGTATCAAGAAGAGGGCTAAAGACTTAGGCTGCATATATAACTCCTGTCATGACTATAGCCAATATCCGGTTTCTTTTCAATCAGCTTACCATATCAAACAACCAACGGCAAACTCGGTTACTCACAGCTTTACTCAAGCATGACAGCAGACGGCGGGAAACCACGCTCCATGGCAAGAAACTGCAGCAATACAGGATACCTTGTAAGGAGTTCCCCGTAGCGTTGAAGTTCATCCATGCGGAGGTTTGTTCCCATGCGCCCTTCGGCTTCAAGGATAATCGCCGGGTTTAAAAGCGCGTTTAGGTGGCTTACATATTCGCGATAAAGCTCCCGCAAGGATTGGTAAAGGATATGATCGGGAAACCGCACAATACTGACGCTTAAAAACAGATTTTGGATTTCCGGAAAGGCGCTTTGTATGTCATTCTCCAAAGCCGGATGAGAGCCTGAAAACATTATCGCGCGTAGTGTTTCACCATCATCATTTTCCGCGTAAGAGGCAAGCCGCCTAATCGCAAAAGCCTCTATCCTGTCGGCTATGCGTCCTTCAGCGGCGCGCAAATCATCATTGCCCTGTAAGTTCTCGCTCAAAACCAAATCAGGCAAGGCTTCCGGCCGCACAAAAAAACTGAAATCAGCGGATACTTCCCAGGAAAAGTCAGCCTGCAGCCCTGCCAGTGCCGCATAAACCTGACCGGACAACAGTTCTCCGGAACTTCTAATNGAACGCGACACAAGCGCCGGGGTGAAGGTGGCAACGCGGACATTTGTGGGAATAAGCTTNTACCAATACCAGCGGAACTCACCTTCGCGGATGATNTTNGTATCAAGACCGTGCGTTTTGGAACGCATCACTCCATAAGACCCCGGAGGAACAGTCAAGTGCGCCCAGCCGAAAAAGAAAGCCGCCCCTCCAAGAACAACGAGAAAAATAAGAAATCCAAGAAATTTTTTCATATATCCTTCTTGTGTGCGGCTTTGAGTAAAACTTTTCGCGTTCTAGCCTAGTGATCAAATCCGCAACAATNAATATAATAACGCAATAATGTTTTTACAGCAAGCTTTCAAAAGGAATACGTAATCGCATGCGCCAAAAATTGAACGAAAAACTGTTATCGATTTTGATAAGCCGNGCGGCGCTGTTTTTTCTGCTCCTATCGNTTATAACGCTGTTTCTCTATGGCGTTGGAACAGCTCAAGGCTTCACCGATAGCACCCAGTTTGCATTTATACAACTGTATGTTGCGCTGGGAATTTTTCTTGGTGTAATTTCTCTTTGCGGACTGTTTGTCGAAGTTGGGCGGTTTATAACGTCAAAAGAAGTCCGCTATCTTTTTCGCGCAGGCGGATATATCGTGTTGATTGCATTTGCCATTGTTACAAGTTTTGGTGCGCTGTTTATTTTGGCGATTGCCGAAGGAAATATTTAAAGTTAAAGCATTTTTCAAAGTATTTTTTCACCTTCGCGCAATACAGGATTGTGATAAGCCGAACTTTGTTTTACCTGCGCGAGTTTATTTTCCCATCAGGTTGCGGCGGCTGCCGGAAAGCCCTTTTAAGCGAGGAAGACGCTTATTACGGAATGTGCGCCGAATGCAGATCGTTTGCGGAAAATAGCCTTCACAACGAAGCTCGCTGCAGGTGCTGCAACAGAATACTTGTTTCTGAAATTGATGTATGTCTTTCCTGCCGCGAACCGGAAGACGCGCACAAAGCGCGCATAAAAAACGAAAGTATAACAATACCTCGTGTACTTTTCCCTTATTCAGGGACGTTTAAGGCCATTCTTGGCGCGTACAAATTTGGAAAGTCGCTTGGTGTGGGCAATTATTTGGCACACCATTTAAACTTAACCATCGATGCGATATTTAACACGTTATCCGGTGGATTTGCGGCGGAAAGTGCCGCAATTGTTCCTGTTCCTCCGCGGCAGGGAAAATTAAAAAAAGAAGGCTGGGATCAAATTGAGTATTTAGCCAATCTTCTTGAGCACAGGCACAAGCGGCGTTTTGTCTGCCGCTGCCTGAAACGCCTTTGTTCAAAAAGCCAAAAAGAGCTTAACCGCGAACAGCGCGGCAGCAATCTTAAAGGGCGCATAGTGCTGGCAAAGCCGCCGCCTGAAACGGCTATCCTTTTTGACGACGTTATCACCACAGGCGCTACGATGGACGCCTGCGCAAAAGCGCTTTTGGGAGGGGGAACAAAAAAGGTATTCAGCGTATGCCTTTTTTACAACCAGAAGTAGCGCCTTCACACCAAAGTCAATTTGCGAAGCCTTATAGCCGAAACTTATAATATGAACAGACTCCCCCAAAAAACGAAAAAGCTTAACCTGTTGCGCCTGATCGCGCTTGCCGCCTTCGTGGCGCTGGCAGGCTGCATAACAGCGCCCGGGCTTGTCCGCCGGGAAGTGCAAAGCGAGCTTCTTTTTCGCTTTGTCCGCTTTGATGACGGAACTTTCGGTTATGATCATAACGCGCCCGTGCGCTACAACCTGTTCACCGATGAACTGGTGAGAATTCCTGACAGGTTCGTGCCGTCAAAACGCCAGTTCAGGGGAACTTGGGTTGCGACTGTTCATAACCTTGATATTCCTGTTGCCGCGTCTGTCAGCGAGTTTAAAAGTGAGTTTAATGCAATCCTTGACACAATGCAGGAATGGAACATGAACGCCCTGATTTTTCAAGTGCGCCCTGCACTCGATGCGTTTTACCCGTCAGCAATAAACCCCTGGTCGCAGTTTCTTTCCGGCAGGCAGGGGGCATTTCCTGTTTGGGAAACGGAAGTTCCGGATTGGGATCCGCTTGAGTGGATGGTAGCTGAAACCCACAAGCGCGGCATGGAATTCCACGCATGGTTTAACCCTTTTCGTGTGACCGCGGCAAACTACCGCTGGATTTCACTGCCGGGCTTTTCATCGTCGGAGATCGTCGCCATGGAAACAACAGAACTCATCCGCGCCCTAAATTCAGGCGGGCTCCTTGCCGACAACAACTTCGCAGTACTTAACCCGCACTACGTTTACCGCTTCAACGGGCGGCTGTACCTTGACCCGGGAATTCCCGCGGTTCGCCGCCACGTGGTAGAGTCCATCAGGGAAGTTATCGAAAACTACGACATTGACGCGGTACACTTTGACGATTACTTTTATCCCTACCCCGCAGGGCAGCTAGTTTTCGGCGAAATAGGTGAAGACAGGGCAACATTTGAGCGTTACGGGCTTGAGAGTTTTCCCGACACCAGGGAAGGGATTGAAGCCTGGCGCAGGGAAAATATCACTTCGCTGATTGTGGATGTGCGCAGGGCGATTAACGAGGAAAACCAAAAAAGCGGCAGGGCGATTCAGTTTGGCATAAGCCCTTTTGGAATATGGGAACACAGGCAAAACGACCCGCGAGGCTCTAACACGCCGCTTGGATCGCTACGCACATTTTCAGGCTCTGTTTTTTCCGATACCCGCCTTTGGGTGCGCGAAGAGCTTATCGATTACATCATCCCGCAGATTTACTGGAGCTTCGATTTAGGCGCGGCTCCNTATGCCGAACTTGTACGCTGGTGGGCTGAAGTTGTGCAAGGTGTAAACGTGAACTTGTATATCGGACACGCCAATTACCGCCACCTTGACAGCGCACCGGCGCTTGCGGCGTGGATGAACCCCGCTGAAATTATCAACCAACTGCGCTATAATCAACAGCACGAGCAAGTTAAAGGAGCCGCGTTTTTCCGCTTCAGGCGGCTTTTGCCTGTGGAAGAGACGCAGCCGCAGCACGAAGTCGCAAACCGCGCCATCGAACTGCTTAAAANCCATTTTCAGGCGCACAAAACCATCGTTCCGCCAAAGCCCTGGCTGCAAAGTACGGCACCTGAGCCCGTTACAAACCTCGTTCGCCGCGGCAATACAATCACATGGAACGACACACCGGATAACAACAGCAGATATTTCGTTGTTTACAGGATTCCTGCAAATCTTACGCGGCGCGGCAGGCTTGATATGGCAATTGCCGATCCAACGCGCATAATAGCGCGCATTTGGAGCGGCGGGCAGACAGAGTTCAGTTTTGAAAGCGACACTGAAGCGTCAAGGGCAAGGCGGTATGAGTATGTGGTAACCGCGTTTAACGCCGCNCATGTCCAATCGTTGCCGCAGATCGCAAGAAGGTACTAGCGGCGTTTCCGGTTACACCTGTCAATCCTTCACTTCATCCAGGGCAAGTTTTACCGTCCATACAAGAAAAGCAACCATGGCAACAATCAGTATTGCCTCAACGGCGCTTGCTCCGGCGCTCTGCTCCAGTATTGCGTAATCAAACTCTCTGAGAGGCACGTCTATCATTTTAATACTCCTTTTTTGTAGTCAGCGCGAATGCTGCGGATAAAACCGGATATTTGCATAATCAGGAAGAAAGTGTAGGGAATCCCCAAGAACACCGCTATAGCCCTGACTCCGCTGATGGTTCCGGTGGCAATAGTCGCAAAGGCAACAGTCACCATAATAACTGACCAGATCAAAGTCTTTCTGGGCGGTGCGTTGCTTGAACCGTTGCTGGTTATCATGCTCAATGAGATGGCGGCGCTACAGGCGCCGGTCGCCAAGAAAACAATGATCAGGAAGATAAACAGCGGCCCGGTAATCTGAAAAAAAGGCATGGCTTGAAGCACCATGATAAAGGAAAGGTATACATCGTCAGGGTTATCAAAGATAAACCGGGCAATGGCTCCGTCACCAAGTATCGTGTCTTTTAAGCCAAAGCCGCCGAATATGCTGAACCAGAACACAAGGAACACAGTCGGAATAAAAATAGACGCCAGAACGAATTCCTTAATAGTGCGCCCCTTGGAAATACGTGCGACAAATACACCGACAAAAGGCGTCCATGAGACCCACCAAATCATTGTAGTCAGCGGCCAATCGTTAAACCAGCCTTTTTCCACAAGAGGAAAGGCGTTAAAGCTTATCGGTATAACCTGAGAAAAAGTGCCGCCGAGTGTGCCGATAATCGTGTTCATAAAATAGCTGGTGGGACCGGCAAGAAATACAAATGCCAGTATCAGGATGGCAATAACGACGTTTAAATCCCCGGCACGTTTCATGCCCTTGGCNAGAGGCAAAGTCGCCGGCAAGGCAAATGTCAGAAAGACGAATATCAATACAAGCACCGAAGCAAAAAGCCCTTCGTCAAACTGTATTCCCAAGACGGCATTAAGGCCGTTTTGGATTTGGAACACGCCAAGCCCTATGGTGGCTGCCATAGTAAGAGCGGCAGCGCCGGCTGCGGAAATATTGGTTATGTTTCCAAGCACCTTGTTCCATTTCTTGTCTTTAAAGCCCTCTTCTATGGGCGTTCCCGGCAAAAACTTACTGCCCCTGGAGTAGGTAAAATACCCGATTACAAGGGCGGAAATGGTATAGATACTCCAAGCCGGCAAACCCCAGATAAACATGGTCATGTTAAGGGCATTTTGAGCGGCGGCCTCTGGTGAGTGACCGCCGGGCAACCCTAAAGGCGAGGTGAGAAAGTGGGACAAAGGCTCTGCCACGCCAAAGTTCAGGAGCCCGACGCCTATACCGGCGGCAAAAAGCATACCCATCCATGAAAAAGTGGAAAATTCAGGCGTTGCGTCTTTCCCGCCAAACTTATACTTTCCGAATCGGCTGAAAGCGAAAAATATACATATCACGAGGAAAGTAAACGGCATCACGATCGTAAACCACGAAAATACGCCGTGGAAATCATACACCCAAGCCCAAAGCGTGCTTGTCAAGCCAATAGGGTCAATCAAAGACCACACAGAAAATACGGCGGTAAAAGCTACCGATATCCAAAAAATCTTGTCGCCTTGTACGCCTTTTTTATTAAGAGTATCCAAAATGTTTCCTCCTCACGAATTTTTAAAAAACGAGACTTACTCGCTCAATACCTTGCTTAAATCTTCCAAAGCCGCGCCCAAGCCCTGTATCAGTTTTTCACACTCTTCTGAGCTGTTTGCCGGACTTACAGATGTAACAGATACATTNATGCCTTCCGGACCGATATTGTAACTTATGCCAAACCCGTCTTCCGCCACCGGGCCAAAGCACGCAAAGCTCATGGTCGCAAGCGACATCCCGCTGGTGGACAGGGTATCGTGCTTGAGCAACCTGTAACCTTCGCTTGAAAAAATATCTTCGTCTTTTCCAAGGTGCTTGCCGCTGCGGGCTAACATTGCCTGCATGCCGGTAAGATGCCTTTCAGGACCTTGCCCCTGCTGGCATTGCTTGATTCCGGCAGAATGCACCTTCATCGCTTCCCTTGACAAAGCCACTTCGTTTCCGCCGCCAAAACCCTTCACGAATTCCAAAACTGCCTGAGTGGAAGGCCGCATACATTCTGTCCTGCCTTGATGAAAATGCCTGACGTTAACCGCCTCGTATGTGCTGTTGAGCCTTCCCCGCTGTCTGAACCATGCCAGTTGCAGCGCCAAATGGAAAAAAGCGTCCGGGCTTGCCTGCAAATTCTTCTTTATGTGATCCGCGCCAAAGTTATTGAAGCGTAACAGGCGCAGGTTAAAGTCTTTGCCTCTGTTTATTGCCTTTTCTTCCATCTCTGCCGCAAGGGCTGCGGCGCGGCTGTCAAGCTCCCATTCCAGNCGGGAGACAANGGCACTTTGATTATCCCCATCCGGGGTCTGCATGCCTTCGTATATCCTGCCGAGAATACCTGTCCATACTGCACCGTCAAAGGCTGTGTGCTCGTTGTTAAAGCCTATGCTGCCGTCTGTACCGGCTATCATCTGCACAGCCTTGTCAAACCAGCGGTTTTTGCCGTAGCCGAACAATATGTCTTTGACAGTCTGNTCTTCGCTTCTGCCNCTTATATCGTCTATGCACAGCNCAAACAACGCTGTTTCTATCTGCCTGAGATTTTGCTTGTTTTTCAGGCTGTACTCTTTTATATGCTTGTAAAGAGCCGCCGCTTCTTCTCTGGAAGCCGCAGTTAAAGCGCCGATATTTGCGGNAGGCGGTTCTTTCCTGCTCAAAATATTCTCGATGCCGGAAACTANCGCACCGGNGCTGATTTTCCCGTCCCGGATGACTTCCATGNTGTAGATGTTTTCACGGTAAAAAACAACGATGTGCTGATTNGACGAGTTTTTCGGGGCAACANAAAATTCGTCTTCCGCCGGTTTTGGTATTCTGCATGAGCCAAACACGTTTTGGTATTGCTCCATGCATAACGGCCCTGCGGGAGTGGTATCAGGCGGCAAAGTATTGTCGGCTATCATGCAGTATATCCGCGCCGCAGAAGCTATAATCCCCGCCAACGATTCGGGAAAACTCCTGTCAGCCGGTAACATGCCCGGTTCGAGCATGGTTGCGTAGTTCATCTTGCCGTTTAGTTCATCTCTGAAAGAGAGATAGATATTGTCCCATGTGGGCTTCAACCAACTGCCGTTTATGGTTTTGCTGTAACCGTGAAGCTCCGAATCAAGCACAGCTCCCGCGCCGGACAAAAAACTCCGGGCTATCCGCTCGTTTTGCAGGTAGCCTTCGTTGTCCAACAAGGGGATTATCCTTTCCAAATACTTGTCTATGGTTTGATCCAGCGAAGGTATAGGTAGAGGAGG
This sequence comes from Treponema sp., assembly GCA_009786615.1. The sequence goes on from WQRS01000006.1 coordinate 8,845, forward strand.
CGGAATCTTTGAACTCTCGCAAGAAACGTCTGCCATGATGTCACATCCTTTGTCGAATTTGATGGTGGTATGTTGTAATATATTGAATATAACATGGGTTCGGGAAAACTGTCAAATATCGAGTTATCCTATTCGCCGCGGAACATGATCGCAAGAAGGNANTANAAACGAAAATTTCAAGTTTGCCTTCCATGACGTTATATGATAGTGTAATGGCAGAATAAGTCGTTTTGNATAGGAGGCTCCTGCATGAAAGAGAAGTTTATCGATTGGGATGAAAAGTATTCTGTGGGCGTACAAACAATAGATGAGCAACACAAGGAACTTTTTGAGTTGGTCAACGACCTGTACGATATGTGCGTAAAAGGCGGAAATACGCATGAGGACTTTAAGCCGGTTCTCAAAAAAACTGTGAACTATGTTGTATTGCACTTCAGCCATGAAGAAGAATTAATGAAAGCGTATAACGATCCGAATTATGAANTACACCAAAAAGANCACGACATTTTTGTCCAAAAAGTTATGCATGAAGCNGCGCATCTTGAAAAAGGGAAAGATTATGCGCCTGAACCGTTTATGAACTTTTTGTCAGACTGGATTCATGATCATATTTCAGGCATAGACGTAAAAATCGGGGAGCACATCGCAAGCGTNACAGAAAAAGGCTAATTTCAGCGCTGTTATTTTTCATGGAGCCCCTGTTCGATTGCGTGAAGCGTTTGGAAAAAAAAGAGAATGTTCTTTTGATTTTCAGGGAGAACTCTTGCCTTAAGGCGCGAAGTTTTGAAGAGGTTAATGCCGAATATTTTATTGTTTTTCAACCGTACAATAAAGGCAATCTCTTTGAATCTTTCTTCTTCGGCGAATATTCCTTCAAGCCTTTCGCTGATTCCTGAAAAAATTGCCCCTTTATTTTTTGAAACCTTTGCATTTGAAATGCAGTAGCGCCCAAGGAGAACTTCAAATTCAGCAATCTCTTTTATGGCAATGACAATTGTCTGAAGGCGGAGATTTAGCGCCCCGATTCGCCCGTCCTGGGAAATGGCAAGCGAAGTTTCGATGCCAAACCTGAACACAACCGAGTTTGTTAATTGGTTTTTCTTTATAAGGTGGGATAATTTCACTCTTCTAATCATCATGTATCCGAAAGCGATACACAAAGCAACACCAAGGTAAAGAAGAAGCTCAGTTGTCGGATTTGCAAAGTCAAACATCATTGGACACGATTCTTGTCTGCTTTACGTTTTGTGTCAAGAGCAGAATCCGGTTGCTGACAAAAACGGCTTCCCTTTTAAGCGCCCATTTTTGAAGCAGCCTCGATCATCCTTTGCGCATCGTGTTTTACATCACTGGTGATCTGGTGCACATGCGAAATCGCCTTCAAAATCTGAGAACTGCCGTTTCCCTGTTCTGTCATCGCGTTTAAAATGTCACCTTCCTGGCGAACCACCGTTTTAACGCTTGAGTCAATTGTTTGGAATCTGGTAAGAACCTTGCCCGTTGAGTCCGATATCTTGTCAATCGAATCCTTTATTTTCTTAAGCGCCACTGCGATTGTCGAAGATTGTTCGCTTGAAGATTCTGCCAGTTTGCGTATTTCCTCGGCTACAACGGCGAAGCCCTTGCCGTACTCGCCTGCGTGCGCGGCTTCGATTGCGGCATTCATCGACAAAAGGTTTGTTTGACTTGCGATGTTTTCCATTACCGCATTTATTTCCAAAAGCGCTTCGGATTCATGAGAAATTTCGCGGATGTCAGCAACAACATCGCTAATATCTTCATGACCTACTGACGATGCAGATTGCAGTTCTTTGATGTTTTTGGAGTTGTCAGAAAGCGTCCTTATAACAGCCTGAATATTTGCAATCATTTCTTCGATTGACGCTGAAGACTCAGAAATTGCCGCTGCCTGGCTTTCAATATGCTCGTTAAGCCGCTCCATCAAAGAAGTTACCCGCAGTTGCGTATTGCGTTCAGCTTCCTTGGCTCTGTATTCTTCGCGCAAGTCGCGGAAATACACGATGAAAAGATTTTCGTTTCCAACCTTAATTTTGTGCGCAATTTCTTCAACGGGAACCGGTGTTCCGTCAAGAAGCTGATATGACCATTCGTGTGTCGTAGTGCCAAATTGAAGTGCTTTTTTTACAGCTTCAGCCTGCTTATCTGAAGAAAGCATACCATCAGGCTGGTATTTTGGGGAAAAGTCCAGATACCTGTCAATGAAAACCTGTCTGTCAGGAATATTAAACATACGCTCAACTTCGCGGTTTATCTCACGTATATCTCCGTTTTCATCGAAAACAGCNCACACCAAAGGCGAAGAATCAAGCATCACTTTTGTCCTCTCAAGAACTGTTTCTTCCCTTTCCCTGATGGCGTATTCTTCGCGCAAGTCGCGCGTAAACTCCATCAAATGATCTTCACCGTGAAAATTTGCGCGGATAAGAACAAACTCGCATGGCACAGGCTCTCCGTTTAGCTTTTTTTGCATGAGTTCCGCCCGCTCATGACCATTTTTGAAAGCAGACTTGATAACATTATCCAGCTTTTCNTGAGACGGGATACCCTCCGGCTGGAGTTCAGGCATTATATTGTACCAGTTTTCCATGTATTCCTGCTTGTCCTTCATATTGAACAGCTTTGGTGCCTCATCGTTGCAGTACAACAAGTTACCGTTTTTATCAAGCAAACTGCAAACCATTGGCGAACTTTCTATAACCAAACGCATACCGTCATCAAAGCTGGCTTTTCCAATGTTTCTTACAAGGCGGATTTGAGAAAATATGAGACCGGCAAACAGGGCAAAAATTATAGGCGCTAAAGACACAACAGGCAAAAGCGGCTGATAGTCTGGTATAACAGAAATGTATATCGTTGTTAAAATCAGAACAGCCACAATAGAAGTATTTAAAAGCATCATTTTCTTTGTTCTTGCCAGCCGATGCGCGAAATCCTTTGTAATCTCAGTCTGTGTATTTTTCACTTTTCCCCCACTCCGCACAACTGCTTTCCAACACCGGAAAACCTGTGGAAATTAAAAAGTATAAGCGGCAACGTGGAGTAGACGGTAGTACACACAGGGATGATTCATTTTTTTATGTTTAGGCTGCGCCACAAAGTTTGGAAGATTTGCCTTACAAAAACCAACCACGCTGTTGGAAGATAATACCAAGTTACGTGATAGTTGTCAATTATAACAATGATAAATTCCAACGTAGCTACTCATGCCAAAAGTCACAAGAAGCTTATCGATTGCTTATTAGGCAGATTTACCTGCGTATGTACATCTCTGAGAAGCCTGCACTTCCAAGCACAACGGCGACATAAGCTATCTGCCATCCGGGTACACCGTAGATGACTACACGGTAAAACTCGCTGTTTACCCCGCCAAAGCGCATGATCGCCGAGTTGGAAAAATCCCTTCTGACATCCGCCAAAATACGCTGTGCTACGGCGTTTTCACGGTTGGCGCTAACCTGCACCGTGTAAAAACCGGTGTGTACAGGCGTGTAGTGAAGCGGGAAAATGACCAAACCGCTGAAACGAGGAGGCGGTGCCATAGCAACCGGAACGGCCGGAGCAGTGGTGGGCGCAACAGCAATTGGTGCCGGCGCGGTAGGCGGTGTAGCGGTTGTGGGTACAACCGGGGCAACCGGTGACGGTGCAGGAAGCGGTGTAGCGGTTGTGGGAATAAAGGGACCGCGCATAGGACGAATCTCTCTTGCGTGCCAGTGCCTGTCGTTCCTAAGTTCGTAAACACCGGGTGACCTTCCCATTTCATCATATAACATTCCAAAACCGGCCCAGATAGGATCTAGCTGACCATAGAAACGCACCCCTTCGCCAATGTCAACAGTTAACGGGATGCACGGCGAAGTAGTACGCACACGCGCCGACCCCGCAAACACGCTCCCGCCAATGTAAATCCAGGATGGAATGGTCACATGCCT
>WQRS01000007.1 GCA_009786615.1 Treponema sp.
TGGCTCCGATTTTTACAACAACAAACATCGCAACAGACCATAACCAGATCATCATGGAATTGATGAAGAGCATCGCGGGCAAACACGGGCTTGCATGTCTTTTGCATGAAAAACCGTTCGCAGGTGTCAACGGAAGCGGCAAGCACAACAACTGGTCTATCGCAACCGATACGGGCGTGAATCTGCTTGAGCCCGGGGAAACGCCGAACGATAACGCGCAATTTTTATTGTTCCTTGTCGCGGTTATCAAGGCGGTGGATGAGTACCAGGACTTGCTGAGGGTTTCGGTCGCAAGCGCGGGCAACGATCACAGGCTTGGCGCAAACGAAGCGCCGCCCGCTATTGTGTCCATATTCCTTGGCGAAGAGCTTACGGAAATCCTGGAAGCGCTTGAGTCGGGGGCAAGTTACCAGAACAAGCTAAGGCAGACAATGGAGATAGGCGCGACAGTCCTTCCGCGTTTCCCCAAAGATTCAACCGACCGCAACCGCACATCCCCTTTTGCCTTTACCGGCAACAAGTTTGAGTTCCGCATGCCCGGCTCGACATTCTCAATTGCCGGGCCGAACATCGTGCTTAACACCATTGTCGCCGAGACTCTGCGCCAGTTTGCGGACAGCCTTGAAGGGTCAAAAGACTTTAACGGCGATTTGGCCGCGCTTGTAAAAAAGACCGTCAGCAGCCACAAGCGGATTATTTTTAACGGCAACAATTATTCTGAAGAATGGGTTGCCGAAGCGAAAACGCGCGGCCTGTCAAACTCAATGACAACCGTTGACGCTCTGCCTGAGTTTATTTCCCAAAAGAGTACGGCGTTGTTTACAAGCCATCATGTGTTTACAGAGACAGAGATTCATTCGCGCTATGAAATCATGATGGAAGCCTACTGCAAGACGCTTCATGTCGAGGCTCTCACCATGCTGGACATGGTCAAGGGCAGTATTATTCCCGCGTGTATTGACTACCAAAGGGAGTTATTCGATCTTTTNCGCCACAAGGGAGCTTACGCGGGTACCTATACCAGTACACTCGAAGAATATTTTCTGGGCAACATTACAAAATTGTCAGACTGCCTGTTAAAAAAAGTAAGCGCTTTGGAAAGCGCTGTTCTGGAAACAAAAGAGACGGACATTCTCGCGCAGGCGCTTTTTTACCGCGACAGGATTTACACCGCCATGTCGGAACTGCGGCTTATTGCGGATGAACTTGAAACCTTTGTCGCGAAAAAACACTGGCCAATACCGGTATACGCGGAGCTGCTATATAGTGTAATCTGAATAGTACCAATTGGAGGAGTTTCTTATGAGTGAGAAAATTGTTCTGGCTTATTCCGGGGGCCTTGATACATCGGTCATCATTCCGTGGCTGAAAGAAAATTATGCTGACTCCAGCGTTATCGCCTGCTGTGTTGATGTCGGGCAATACAATGACAGTGACGGGATAAAAGAGCGGGCAGTCAAAACAGGCGCCGACAAGGTATATGTAATAGACGCCAGGGAAGAATTTGTTACCGATTACCTTTACCCCATGATCAAGGCAGGTGCGGTTTATGAAGGCAAGTACCTCCTTGGCACATCGGCAGCACGTCCCCTTATCATGAAAAAACTTCTGGATACGGCGTTTGCGGAGAAGGCTACGGCGATTTGCCACGGCGCTACAGGCAAGGGCAATGACCAGGTGCGCTTTGAGCTGACCATAAAAGCGTTTGCGCCCTGGCTTAAAGTAATCGCCCCGTGGCGTATCTGGAATATCAAGTCGCGTGAAGAAGGAATTGAGTATCTGGAAAAACGCGGGATTGAACTGCCGATGAAAAAAGAACAGAGTTACAGCCGCGACGAAAACCTGTGGCACCAAAGCCATGAGGGTCTTGAGCTGGAAGATCCCGCAACAGAGCCTGATTACAGGCGTGTGCTNAAAATATCCGTCAGCCCGGAAGACGCCCCNAACACCCCTGAATATGTGGATNTATATTTTGAGAAAGGTATTCCTGTGACGGTTAACGGGAAAGCCATGCCGCCTTTGGAGTTGATGGAAACGCTGAACAAATGCGGAGGCAAAAACGGCATAGGTATCGAAGACCTTGTTGAAAACAGGGTTGTCGGCATGAAATCACGCGGTGTATACGAAACCCCCGGCGGCTCCATCCTTTACGCGGCGCACAGGGAACTTGAAAGCCTGTGCCTTGACCGCCAGACTGTTTCGTTTAAGGCACTGGCCGCCCAGAAACTGGCGGAGTTGATTTATGGCGGTGAATGGTTCACGCCGCTTAGGGAAGCGCTTTCGGCGTTTGTGGATAAAACCCAGGAAACAATCACCGGCTCTGTCAGGCTGAAATTATACAAAGGCAACATCATCCCCGCCGGCACAATATCGCCGTATTCGCTGTACAACAAAAGCATTTCAAGTTTTGCAACCGGGGATCTGTACAATCACCAGGACGCCCAGGGCTTTATAAACCTGGTCGGCCTTCCCCTGGCGGTGCGCGCGATGATGAACAGTGAAAAGAAAGGGCAGAGCTCATGAAACTATGGGGCGGGCGTTTTACCGGGCAAACAGACGATGCGGCAAAACAATTTCATTCATCAATCGGGTTTGACCAAAGGCTTTACCGGCATGATATAAAAGGCAGTATTGCGCATGCGCAAATGCTTGGAAAACAGGGAATTATTCCACTGGCGGATTCCGAAACGATTGTTAAAGCGCTTAACGCTATTCTTGATGATATTGAAANAGGCGNNCTGGAAATTGATCTGGCAGCAGAGGATGTCCATTCATTTGTTGAATCGGAACTTGTCTCGCGTGTTGGGGATGCTGGCAGNCGGCTCCATACCGGCAGGAGCAGGAACGATCAGGTGGCACTTGACATGCGGATGTATGTGCGCGAGGAGATTGACAGGACGACTGCTTTGCTGGTAACGCTGCTTGAAACGCTGTTAGCCATGGCAAAGCGGCATACCGCCAGGATAATGCCCGGTTTCACGCATCTGCAAAAAGCGCAGCCTGTAACGCTTGCGCATCACATAATGGCGTATTTCCAGATGTTCAAGCGCGATTATGAAAGGCTCATCGACTGCCGANGCCGGGTNGACATAATGCCGCTCGGTTCCGGCGCGCTTGCCGCTACAACGTACCCGCTTGACAGGGAATTTGTTAAAGNGAANCTGGGNTTTGCCGGCATAAGCGCAAACAGCCTTGACGCCGTGTCAGACAGGGATTTCTGCATAGAGTTTGTTTCCTGTCTTTCAATTATCATGGCGCACCTGAGCCGTTTTTGCGAAGAACTGATAATCTGGTCTACGGACGCGTTTAATTTTGTTGAAATATCTGACGCTTATTCAACAGGCTCCTCGATCATGCCCCAGAAGAAAAACCCTGATATGGCGGAACTTATTCGCGGCAAGACCGGCCGTGTGTATGGCAGCCTCATGGGGCTTTTGACCATAATGAAAGGACTGCCGCTGGCGTATAACAAAGATATGCAGGAAGACAAAGAAGCGGTTTTTGACGCCGTTGATACTGTCAAAAATTGCATTGTTGTTTTTACCGGCATGTTTGAAAGCCTTCTCTTCAATACGGATGCCATGCGAAAAGGCGCGGCGGAGGCGTACACAAACGCGACCGACGCGGCAGACTGGCTCGTGAAAAAAGGTCTTTCGTTCAGGGAAGCCCACGAAACAACAGGCAGGCTCGTTCTTTATGCCATGGGCAAAAAAGTACCGCTTGAGGAATTGAGCCTTGATGAGCTGCGCGCCGTATCCGGTATTTTTGATGAAAGCTTTTATCAGGCGGTTTCCATTGAAACTTGCGTCAGCGGCAGAAGCATAACGGGGGGCACAGCGGAAACAGCCGTAGTAAAGGCAATAGAGCTTTCTGAAAAATTTCTGTCAAAGATTAAAGAGTAGGTTCCCCAATGTCCGGCACATACGAAAACCCGTTATGCAAACGATACGCAAGCGGAGAAATGCAGCGCATATTTTCCGACAACTTTAAATTTTCCACATGGCGCAGTTTATGGATCGCGCTGGCAATAAGCCAAAAGGAATTGGGTCTCAACATAAGCGATGAGCAAATCGAGGAAATGAAAGCCAATGCCGTCAACATAAATCATGAAACAGCGGCAAAGTACGAAGCGGAAATACGACATGACGTTATGGCGCATATCAGGGCTTACGGCGAACAATGCCCTAAAGCAAAACCAATTATTCACCTTGGCGCTACTTCCTGCTATGTCGGCGACAATACCGATATTATCGTCCAGCATTCCGCTTTACTGCGCATCAAGAGTCTGCTTTTAAGCGCTGTTGACAAGCTTTATCAATTCGCGGACAAATACAAATCCCTTCCCTGTCTTGCGTACACGCATTTCCAGGCTGCCCAGCCGACAACTGTCGGCAAGCGCGCCGCACTGTGGATACAGGATTTACTTTTTGATTTTGAACAGCTTCAGTTTACGCTTGGCAATTTAAAACTCCTTGGCTGTAAAGGTACAACGGGCACCTGCGCGAGTTTCCTTGCCTTGTTTGACGGCGATCATGAGAAAGTAAAAACGCTGGAAAAAAAAATAGCCGAAAAAATGGGATTCAGTAATATATATTCGGTAAGCGGCCAGACGTATTCAAGAAAAATCGATTATTATACGCTGTCAGTCCTTTCAGGCATTGCGCAGAGCGCTTACAAGTTTTCAAATGACATTCGCCTCTTGTCGCACCTGAAAGAAGTTGACGAGCCGTTTGAAGCTGGGCAGGTTGGATCAAGTGCAATGGCATACAAGCGAAACCCAATGCGAAGTGAGCGCATAGCTTCCCTTGCGCGGTATATCACAGTGAACGCGCTTAATCCCGCGCTGACAGCAAGCGCGCAATGGCTGGAGCGGACACTGGACGATTCCGCGAACAGGCGCATCGCGATACCCGAGGCATTCCTCGCTGTCGACGCGATACTCATGCTGGTGATCAATATAGCGGAGGGCCTTACGGTTTACCCAAAAATGGCCGAAAAACATTTAAATGAGGAGCTCCCGTTTTTTGCAACAGAAAACATTTTGATGCACTGCGTCAAAAAAGGGGGAGACAGGCAGGCGCTGCATGAACGCCTCCGTCTGCACTCGTTTGAAGCGGCGAAGAACATAAAACAGCACGGTGATAAAAACGATTTGATTGACCGCATCGCACAGGATGCGCTTTTTGGTGTAACACATGAAGAGCTGAACAGCCTGTTAAATGCCGGGCAATTCACGGGAATGGCAAAAGAGCAAACGGTAGAATTTTTAAGCGATGTCAGGAAAATTCTTGATGCAAATAAAGAATTTTTGGGTGCCGAGACAAAAATATCAGTATAAGAGTATAGGGGGAAATATGTGCAAACAGGGTTTGCTTACAGCAATTGTCGGTATTAACTGGGGTGATGAAGGCAAGGGGCGCATGGTAGACCTGTTGTCGGAAGAGTATGACATTATTTGCCGCTACCAGGGCGGCAACAACGCGGGGCATACGGTTGTCAATGAAAAGGGAAAATTCATTTTGAACCTTCTGCCGTCCGGCGTTCTTCGGGATGGCGCTGTCAATGTCATGGGCACCGGAATGGCTATCGACCTGGAACACTTGTGCGGCGAGATAGCAAGGCTTACCGAAAGAGGAATTGCCATAACGCCTGAGAATCTAAAAATCAGCGACAAGGCGTTTATCTGTCTGCCGTACCATAAACAGCAGGACATAATTGAAGAGGAACGGCTTGGCGATCAGAAATATGGCTCAACAAAACGCGGTATTTCGCCTGTGTACGGCGACAAGTATATGAAGAAAGGTCTGCGCATGCTTGATCTTTTGTCGCCTGATACGCTGGAACGCAAACTCGCGAATATCATTTCATGGAAAAATCTTACCCTGAAAGGCTATGGGGCAGGCGAAACGAACAGCCTTCATATTCTGGACTGGCTTCGTGAACATGGAGAAAAACTCCTTCCCTTTATCACCGATACGACAGAATACTTCAATGAATCCGTAAGCGCCGGAAAAAGGGTTCTGTTTGAAGCGCAGCTTGGCGCATTGCGCGATATAGATTACGGCATCTACCCTTACACAACATCTTCGCAGACTCTTGCGGCTTACGCGCCCATAGGGGCGGGTATTCCCGGCACAAAACTTGATAACGTAATCGGCGTTATGAAGGCGTACTCAAGCTGCGTTGGCGAAGGGCCATTCGCGGTTGAAATGTTCGGCGATGAAGGTTCCGCCCTTCGCGAAGCCGGTGCCGAATACGGGGCCGCGACAGGCCGCCCGCGCAGAGTCGGCGCTTTTGATATTCCGGCCAGCAGATACGGCGCGATGATACAGGGCGCGGATGAGATTGCACTAACAAAGCTGGATGTGCTATCATATCTTGATAAAATCCCCGTTTGCGTTTCGTATGAAATTGACGGCAAGCGGAGCGAAGCATTTCCTTCCGGCGATAAACTCTTGCGGGCAAAACCTGTTTTTGTTTATCTGGACGGTTTTAAAACCGATNTTTCAAAATGCCGCAAGCCGGAAGACTTGCCGNATGCGGCAGTGAAATATATCAAGTACATCGAAAACGCCGTGGGCTGCCCCATTCGCTATGTGTCAGTCGGAGCCGGGCGTGATGAGTATTTGACAATGTCGTAAGGAAAAAAACAGCATTGAGGTTGTGGTATGTGCGGCATTATTGGTTATATAGGAAAGGAAGACGCTGTCCCCATCATTGTTGACGGCCTTAAAAAGCTCGAATACCGGGGTTACGACTCTGCCGGAATTGCGATTTACGGGCGGAAGGGCTTTGATGTGCTAAAGCAAAAAGGGCGTTTGGCATGCCTTGAAGAACGATTGAACGGACGTCTGCTTGAAAATAAACCGCTTAAAGGCCGCCTGGGTATCGGCCACACCCGCTGGGCCACTCACGGGGAACCCTCCGATGTAAACTCTCACCCTCATGTGGGGAGCAAAAACAAAATCGCTGTTGTCCACAACGGCATTATCGAAAACTACAAGCAATTAAAAGAACGCCTTGAACATTGGGGGGTTCCTTTTGCCTCACAGACTGACAGCGAAGTTATCGCGCAGCTCGCGGAGCACTATTATACCGGCGACCTGGTGGACGCGGTCATCAAGGTGTCGAACGCGCTAGAAGGTTCCTATGCGCTGGGCATCATGTGCGTTGATGACGGCGATACGCTTATCGCAATCAAGAAAGATAATCCCTTGATCATCGGCACAAGCGATCACGGAAACTTTATTGCGTCCGATGTGCCCGCGGTGCTAAAGCATACAAACAAAGTCTACTACCTAAATGACAGGGAAATAGCTGTCATCCGCGAAGGGAGTGTCCAGTTCTTCAATTTTGACAAGGAGCCGCTGGAAAAAAACATTGAGACAATAACCTGGAGCCTTGACAGCGCGGAAAANGGCGGCTATCCGCATTTTATGCTGAANGAAATAATGGAACAGCCAAAGGTNCTGCGGGATACAATTAACTCTGTTGTTAATGAGGGCGGCAACAAAAATATTTTGGACAGCATCTGCGTTTCACGTTTTAACAAAATTGTAATTACTGCCTGCGGCTCTGCGTACAATGCGGGAGTTGTCGCAAAATATGTGTTTGAAAAACTGTGCAGAATATCTGTCGAAGTGGAACTTGCCAGCGAGTTCCGCTACAAGGACGCAATCCTGGACAATAAAACCCTTGTCATTTTGATAAGCCAATCGGGTGAGACCGCCGATACAATTGCCGCGATGAGGGAGGCAAAATCAAAGGGAGCTGCAACCCTGTCTGTTGTCAATGTGGTCGGCAGCACCATAGCGAAAGAAACGGACTGGTGCCTCTTTACAGCCGCGGGGCCTGAAATAGCGGTAGCAACAACAAAGGCGTTTTCCGCGCAGCTTGTGCTTTTGTATCTGCTTGCGATTCGTTTTGCATTCACGCTCGGAAAATTATCTCCGGAAGAAGAACAGAATTATTTTTCTGAAATTGCCGATCTTCCTGACAAAGTTTCCGGCATACTTGGGCAAATTGATACCATCCAGAAGTACGCTTCAACGTGCGTTGGCTATAAAAGCATATTTTTTATCGGCAGGAACATTGACTATGCCATTGCGCTTGAAGGTTCGCTAAAGTTAAAGGAGATTTCCTATATTCACTCGGAAGCGTATGCGGGGGGTGAACTAAAGCACGGGACGATTTCGCTTGTGGAAGAAAACACGCTTGTTGTCGCGCTTTCAAACTGCCCGTCATTATATGGAAAGATAATGAGCAATGCGGAACAGGTCATAAGCCGCGGGGCAAAAGTACTGCTTATCGGGAATTGCTCCGGCGCGGCATCTGATTCCCAGGAGTCAGCCAACGCGGAAACTGATAAACTTTTTCACATCTCCTTGCCTCCTGTTCCGGACTTGTTTTCGCCGTCTTTGGCGGTTATCATTTTACAGCTTTTCAGTTATTATGTAGCTGCGAATAAGGGCCTCGATATTGACAAGCCGCGTAACCTTGCAAAAAGCGTTACGGTAGAGTAGGAGGGTTTTATGGATGAAGTGCTGGAGTTTGTAAGGGAAAATGATGTCAAATTTATCCGCCTCAATTTTTGTGATATATTCGGTTTTCAAAAAAACATCGCGATTATGGCGGATGAATTGCAGTCCGCGTTTAAAAACGGCGTTTCCTTTGACGCGCATGTAATCCGCGGCTTTCGTGATATCACGCAGTCAGATCTCTTCCTTTTCCCCGACCCTTCAACATTGGCGGTGCTTCCATGGCGTCCCGGGCCCGGCAGGGTGATTCGCTTTTTCTGCGACGTTAAAACACCGGACGGTACTGTGTTTGAACATGATACCAGGGTTATTTTGAAAAGAGTCACAGAGCGCGCGCAAAAAATGGGCTATGTCTGCAAGATTGGCGCGGAGTGCGAGTTTTACTTTTTCAAAACCGGCGAGAACGGCGAACCGACCAACAGCACCCTTGATAACGGCACGTATATGGACATCGCGCCGCTTGATAAAGGCGAAGATATACGCCGCGAAATCTGCCTTACGCTTGAAGAAATGGGAATGAAGCCTGAGACTTCACATCATGAGCAGGGGCCGGGACAGAATGAAATTGATTTTAAATTCAATGACGCTGTTGCCAGCGCTGATGACCTGCAGACGTTTAAAACCGTTGTAAAGGCAATTGCTTCCCGCAACGGCCTTTTTGCTTCCTTTATGCCAAAACCGTTATTGGGCGCGCCGGGCAATGGAATGCATATCAACCTTTCGCTTTTTCAGGGCGGGAAAAATATTTTCAANAATCCAAGCGAAGGACATTCGCAGGCCGCGGAAAGTTTTATCGCCGGTATCCTTGACAAGACGCCTGAAATTACCCTGTTCTTAAACCCCCTTGCCAATTCTTACGAACGCCTTGGTAAATTTGAAGCGCCCAAGTACGTGTCGTGGTCGCACCAGAACCGCTCGCAGCTCATCCGCATCCCCGCCGCGCGCGGTGAAAAAGTGCGAATGGAACTGCGCTCCCCCGACCCTTCGCTTAACCCGTATCTTGGCTTCGCGTTGATTATCAGCGCGGGCCTTGACGGGATAGAAAGCAATCTGCCCCTGCCGCCGCCGCTTGATGAAGATCTGTATACCGCCGATGAAAGCATAACAGAAAACCTCGCGCGCCTCCCTGCCTCACTGGAAAAGGCAATTGCCCTTGCGGAAAAAAGCGCTCTGGCAAAAAGCGTATTGGGCGAGCCGCTTCTTTCCCGGTTTATAGAAATGAAAAAGGCTGAAGCCAGAGATTTTGCTTCAGCCCGGGATAAAGAACAGTTTTATAAAGAACGATACTTTAACGTTTTATAAAGGGCGGCCAATAATGGGAAGCGCATCTGTGAGCAGCGCACTTATAGTTTCACGCACAGCAAAGAGCGTTTCCCTTTTTTCAGAGGCGTTAAGCGCCGCCTCCATTAACCAGATTACCGTTCTTGCCTCCGCGGGAGAAGCGCGGAGAAAGCTTGTGGAAAAAGACTTCGATCTTGTAATCATCGACGCTCCGCTTCCTGATGAGTCCGGCGAAAAATTGTCACGCCACATCGCCGTCAAAACCATGTCGCAGGTGCTTCTTGCCGTTAACAGCGAGCACTTTAACGCGGTTTCCGCTGTCTGCCAGGAAGACGGGGTGCTTACCATCTCAAAGCCTTTTAACAGGGAATTCTTGTGGTCGGCCTTTTCGCTTGCAAAATCCGTGAGCGGCAAACTAAAACGCATGCAGGATGAAAACAAAAAGCTAAAGCAGAAAATTGAAGACATACGAATCATCGACAAGGCAAAGTGTCTGCTCATTTCCTGCCTAAAATTGACAGAGCAGGAAGCACACAGGTTTATTGAAAAGCAGGCCATGGATTTACGGTCTACAAAAAGGGCCATCGCTGAAGGAATACTGAAAACGTATGATTAATCTGTAATAAACCATACACAAAAAAAGGGACTGCCAGGCAGTCCCTTTTTTACGCATTACTTCTTTTCGCTCGTTGTTATCTTTTCAAACGAATAGTCGATCTTGTCGGGGTTCTTGAAGTAATCGTCCATCAGTTTTTTCACGGTTCCGGAAAGCAGAAGCAGGGCAATAATGTTGGGGAGTACCATGAAGGCGTTCAACGTATCCGCTATAGCCCAAATTGCCGCGACACCGCCGGTTGCGCCAAATACGCAGATGGGGAGCATTGCAACCCGGTAACCCAGGATGGGCTTCAGGCCGAAAAGGTATTCAAAGCATTTTTCGCCATAGAATGCCCAGCCGATTACCGTTGTAAAGCCGAAACTGGCGATAAGAATGGTCATGAGCCAGCCGCCGAATACGGTGCCGAACAGCGAGTTCGCGAAAGCGTAGATAATAAGCGGTGAACCAGTCAACAGCGGAGATGTTCCCGGAGCGATGGCTTCCAGCGGTACAACTACAAGGATAACAAGCGCTATCAGGGTACACATTACGTGGGTATCCATGAATACTTCAACCGCGCCCCAAAGTCCCTGCTTGGTAGGATGGTCTGTTTTGGCCGCGGAATAGGCGATAGGCGCCGAACCAAGACCGGCTTCGTTTGAGAAAATACCGCGCATCAAACCAAAGCGTATGGCGTACATGATGCTTACACCCAAAACGCCGCCAACCAAGCCTTCGCTTGAGAAAGCGCCCCTGAGAATAAGGCTAAACGCATACGGTACATGGGTTACTCTCGACAATATAATTATAATGGAAGCTACAATTGATGTCAGCGCGAGAGCCGGGATAATCTTTTCAACAACCTTCGCGATACGCTTTAGCCCCCCGATAACGACAAGGCCGATAAGTATGGCGGCGATAACACCTACCACAAAACGCCCGCTAAAGGGGCCTAAGGCGGGGTGGTTAAGGTTGATACCCAGAACGGAATTAAACTGGTGGGTCAGCGCCAACGCGGCAGAGTTTGACTGAACCATGTTTCCGATACCAAAGGCGGCGATGGCACCCGCCGCGGCAAAGAATTTCGCCAGCGGTTTAAAGCCTATTCCCCTTTCCATGTAGGCAAACGGCCCTGAAAGGACTTCACCCTTTTTGTTAAATCCGCGGAAATGTACCGACAGGGTAACTTCCGAAAATTTGGTTGCGATGCCGAAAAAGCCTACAACCCACATCCAAAATACCGCGCCAGGGCCGCCAAAGCCGATGGCGGTAGCCGTACCCGCAAGCGTACCTACACCCATAGTCGCGCAAAACGCGGTGTTGATGGCCTGCCAGGGTGTAATGTCCCCGCTTCCCGTTGACTTGTTCTTCCTGTTTTCAGGCTTTCTGAACATGTCAAGAATTGTTCTGTCCCAGTAGTGAGAGAATTTTGTAACTTGCAGGAAACCTGTTCTGATTGAGAGAATGAGCCCGACACCCAGCAGAATAATCCAGCTCGGCGGTCCCCATACGATTGGTTGTATGGTTCTGAAAAACGTTTCGATATAATATGCCATGGTAGTCCCCTTATTTATTTTATGCATTACTCATGCACAATTTATTGGATACTACGATAAATTTTTTAAATTGTCAATGTATGTTTTAGTAATTCTTTACGAAAATCAGGAGTTTTGATATACATACCGCTTTGCGAAATGTTGACAGAATGGTCTTTATTTAGTATTATTAAAGTACCATTTTAGGAGATTCCCATGAACATAAATTTGAAAGAGGATGTAAAACCAATATCCTATATAAAAGCTAATGCTGCAGAAGTTATGGATTATATAAATGAAAATAAAAATCCTATAATAATTACGCAACATGGTGAGGCAAGAGGGGTTTTTCTGGATATAGAATCCTATCAAAGTATGATTAACGCATTATCTTTGATGAAATTACTACAGTTTTCTGAAAAAGCACTACAGGAAGGGAAAATTTATGATAATGAAGAAGTATTTTCTGAGATAAGGCAAAAATATGGATTAAAACATGGATAAAAAATATACAATCAAATGGGCATCTCCTGCAAAAGATGATCTTGATGAGATAATAGAATATATTTCAAAAACAAATATAACATATGCGGTTAACGTAATGGATAAAATTTATGAGCAAGTAAATACATTGGATATCTATCCTGAAAGGTGTAGAATAGTACCTGATTTAGGAAAGTATGGGTATTTAATGTATCGAGAATTAAACGTAGATTATTGGAAAATTATATTTAAAATAGAAAATGAAATTGTTTATATTATGATGATAATAGACGGAAGAAGAAACTTGGAAGACATATTACTGAAAAAGATGCTGTTTAGAGAAAACGAGATATAA
>WQRS01000008.1 GCA_009786615.1 Treponema sp.
GGCTCGACCAAACGCGGCATTTCGCCTGTGTACGGCGATAAGTACATGAAAAAAGGCTTGCGTATGCTTGACTTGTTTTCACCGCTTTCACTCGAACAAAAACTCAAAAACATTCTTGATTGGAAAAATCTCACGCTTTCAGGTTACGGGGCAAGTCAAGCGGATTTTCAGGCAATTCTTGACTGGCTTAGAAAACACGGTGAGCACCTTAAACCCTTTGTAACTGATACGACAGATTACCTTAATAAATCGCTAAAGGCAAAAAAGCGTATTTTGTTCGAGGCGCAGCTTGGCGCGTTACGTGACATTGATTTCGGGATTTACCCCTATACGACATCTTCGCAAACGCTCGCTTCTTATGCGACAATAGGTTCAGGCATTCCCGGTTACAAGCTTGACAGGGTAATCGGTGTGATGAAAGCGTTTTCAAGCTGTGTGGGCGAAGGACCTTTTGCCGTTGAAATGTTTGGCGNGGANGGGGACGCGCTTCGGGAGGCGGGCGCTGAATACGGGGCTGCAACAGGCCGCCCGCGCAGNGTTGGCGCGTTTGATGTACCGGCAAGCAAATACGGCGTAATGGTTCAAGGGGCGGATGAAATTGCGCTTACAAAGCTTGATGTGCTTTCGTACATGGAAAAAATTCCTGTATGCACCGCGTACGAAATTGACGGCGAGCATACTGTTGAGTTTCCATCAGGCGACAGACTTTCAAAAGCAAAACCTGTTTTTGAATATTTGGACGGCTTTAAAACTGATATTTCAAAGTGCCGCACAGAGGAAGATTTGCCGGACGCNGCGCTTGCGTACATACGCTATCTGGAAGACGCTGTCGGCTGCCCAATCCGTTATGTGTCTGTCGGCGCTGAAAGGGATGAATATTTAACGATGGGCGATTGAAAAACCTGAAAAGGCAGGGGGTAACGTATGTGCGGAATTATCGGGTATGTAGGAAAACAGGACGCGGTTCCCATCATTGTTGACGGGCTTAAAAAGCTTGAGTACAGGGGTTATGATTCCGCGGGGCTTGCGATTTTTGCGGAAGGGAACTTTGATGTTGTAAAGCAAAAAGGCCGCCTTGCCATGCTTGAACAGAGCCTTGTTACGCGCCTTAAAGAAAACAATCCGCTTTCCGGAAACCTCGGTATAGGNCACACCCGCTGGGCTACACACGGAGAGCCTTCNGATACGAACTCCCATCCTCATCTTGGAAGCCGCAGCAAAATTGCCGTCGTTCATAACGGCATAATCGAAAATTACAAGTATCTAAAAGAGCGCCTTGAAAACTTAGGNGTGTCTTTTGCAAGCCAAACTGACAGNGAAGTTGTTGCCCAGCTTGCGGAGCATTATTACGATGGCGATTTGCTTGGCACAGTCATAAAAGTTGTTTCAAGCGTTGAGGGCTCTTACGCGCTTGGCATTATGTGTACGGAAGATGACGACAAACTAATAGCCGTAAAAAAAGACAACCCGCTTATCATAGGCATAAGCGAACACGGGAACTTTATCGCTTCAGATGTGCCCGCGGTTTTGAAATACACAAACAAGGTTTATTATCTAAACGACAAGGAAATTGCCGTTTTGCGGCAGGGGAGTGTTGAGTTTTTCAACATGGACAAGGAGCCGATAGAAAAAAAAGCGGAAACGATAACATGGAGCATGGACAGCGCAGAAAAAGGCGGTTATCCGCATTTTATGCTCAAAGAAATCATGGAGCAGCCGAAAGTTCTGCGCGACACAATCGCGTCAGTCACAAATAACAACGACAACAAACAGGTACTTGATGCCTTTGACATAACGGCATTCAATAAAATTGTAATAACCGCCTGTGGTTCGGCGCACAATGCCGGTGTTGTCGCAAAATATGTGTTTGAAAGGCTCTGTAGAATATCTGTGGAAGTGGAACTTGCAAGTGAGTTCCGTTATAAAGACGCGATAATTGACGAAAAAACGCTTGTTATTCTGGTAAGCCAATCCGGTGAGACAGCCGACACAATTGCCGCAATGCGGGAGGCAAAGTCAAAAGGAGCGGCCACGCTTGCGATAGTAAACGTTGTTGGAAGTACCATCGCAAAAGAAGCCGATCACCGCCTTTTTACTGCGGCGGGGCCAGAAATTGCCGTTGCGACAACAAAAGCGTTTTCCGCCCAGCTTGTGTTATTGTACATTCTTGCAATCCGCTTTGCGCTAAAACTGAAAAAAATAACGGATACCGAAGAAAAGGCGCTTTTCGGCGAAATTGCAAGCCTGCCTGAAAAATCCTCCGAAATACTTGCGCAAATTGACGCTATACAAAAATATGCTTCCACTTGTGTCGGCTACAAAAGCATTTTTTTCATCGGCAGAAACATAGATTACGCCATTGCCCTTGAAGGCTCGCTGAAACTCAAAGAGATTTCCTACATCCATTCAGAGGCTTATGCCGGCGGGGAACTAAAACACGGCACAATTTCACTTGTCGAAGATAACACGCTTGTTGTCGCCCTTTCAAATTGCCCCGCTTTGTATCCCAAAATAATGAGNAATGTTGAGCAGGTTAAAAGCCGCGGGGCAAAGGTACTACTTATNGGGAGCGGGGAAAGCGCCGCCGCTTCTGCTAATGATGACGAAAAGCTTTTCTGCATCGCCTTGCCTCTGACTAACGAACTTTTTTCCCCTTCCTTGTCTGTTATCGTTATGCAGCTTTTCAGTTACTACGTGGCGGCAAACAAGGGGCTTGACATTGACAAGCCCAGAAATTTGGCAAAAAGCGTTACGGTGGAGTGAAATACCTCAACAAAACCCTTGACCAAGCTGTGAAAATCGCCGATTATTATTGTTAATGNAGAATTGNAGGGATGGGGTTTCTTCAAATTTATGCCGATGTTGTAGAGTATGAAGGTTGTTGAACTAACCAATGTATCACGAAAGGATTTTCCCATTTACTACCGAAGGCATTATTCGGGTATCGCCGTTTTGGAATTAGTCAATAAAACTGTCAACGCTGCTTTGGATTTCCAGATTGAGCATAAGCCTACAGGTCACGTTGAGGTGAGTATAACGGCGATGGATCATGTTGATTATCCTTTAGTACCCCTGCGAAAGGAGATTAAACGCTTCATCGGGACATTGGACTCAGACGGAAAGCTCCCAAATTAACTTGCCGTCTGTTTTTGTATGCAAGACTCACGAAGAAACCTTTGCCTTGGGGGAGAGTTTCGCCTCTTTGCTAAAGCCTGGCAGNATTGTCGCCCTTAAAGGGACGTTGGGGGCAGGAAAGACCTGTTTTGCCAAAGGGGTAGCGCTCAGGCTTGGCGTTAATGAAGAGGTAACAAGCCCAACATACACGATAATGAGCGAATACGATGCCTTTTTTCAGGGCGCTCCGATTGTTTTATACCACATTGATGCGTACAGACTTAACGGGAGTGATGATTTTAGCGCCATTGGAGGGGAAGAAATACTGTACAGCCAAAATATCTCGTTGATCGAGTGGAGTGAGCGCATTGAAAACATGATTCCCCCTGATTCCTTTGTGGTTGACATACGCATTGACTCTTTTGGGGCAAGAATCATCGATATATCACAGAAAACAAAACAAAACGATGTACAAAAGGCAAGCGACCTGTGAATATTCTGGCTTTTGACACTTCTTCCAGCGATATAATTTCAGTGGCGCTTCAAATAGATGAAAAAGTTGCCTGTTATGAAGTTGATTCTCCTTCCGGCCATTCGCAAATGCTCATGTATATGGCTGANAAACTCATGGAAGGTTTTCAGGTAAAACCTGAATGTTTGAATCTTGTTGCCTGCGCTAAGGGTCCCGGCTCTTTTACCGGCCTGCGTATAGGCTATTCCCTGGCAAAAGGTTTGGCTTTAGCCCTTGGAATACCGCTTGCCGCCGTCCCGACACTTGACTACATTGCCTATCCGCTTTCCGCCGCTCAGGGCATAGTAATCCCCGTTTTGGATGCCAAAAAGTGCTGTTTTTTCTCTTGCCTTTACCGCGGCGGAAAACGCCTTTCTGATTATGCTGATGCCACTTGCCGGCAAATAGCGGACGAAATTGAAAAATATCAAACTCATAAAGATGAGCAAGTTGTGCTTTCAGGAAGCGGTGCCGGGATTTTGTATCCCCGCCTTCTGGAGTTTTTTAATAAAGGCAATATTATCATAGACCCAAATGCCAAAAGAGGGCGGGGAAGGGAATTGATAGAAATAGCAAAAAGTACTATACTTGAAACAGGCAGCCTTGATTCCGGGCCGCTTTATTTACGTAAAAGTGATGCTGAACTAAGCACAAAAAGGTAACTGAGTACAGGGAATGAATAACAGGGTACACACACAAAACATAGAAACTGACAGCGATTTGGAACCGCTTGACATCATCAATTTGGATGATGATGCCCTGGAACCGTATTCGCGTGATAACTTAGAGGATCGTTTTGAAAATTATTTTTCCCACCCGGCAAACCCGTATAAGCACACTTCGTTTCCGGTGATAGTATTAAGCAGCAAAATGAAAATTTTGTTCGCCAATGATGCCTGCGAAGAGCTTTTTAGCGGCTTTTTTGATTTATCCGGTGCCTATTTTTTTGATGTTTTTGGTGCTACGTTTTGCATGAGTGAAATGAAAAATATTCATGACACCATTACCGGAAGGGGGTCGCACTATTTCTGGAAAGGCGAAGTGCAGGTAAAATCCCGAAGTTTGATTTCTGTTTTGGTTAAGACGTATATTTTTCCCGCCCACACCAACGAATTACGACCCACAGAATTTGTGGTGATGTTTGACAACGTAACCGAAGAAAATAAACGGCAGACAAGAAGCACCTTTATAAGCCTGCTTGAAGCATCAAAGTTGAAAGATAATGATACAGGCAATCATGTACTTAGAGTCAACCAATATTCTAAGTGCCTTTCGCAAGCGCTTTATAAATCCGGAAATCCCCAATGCAACCGTATTGACGCGGACTTTATCGACAACATAGGCTTTCTTGCCTCTATGCATGATGTGGGAAAAATCGGAACACCTGATGATATATTAAACAAAAAAGGACCTCTTCTGGAGTGGGAGCGGACGCTGATGCGTGAGCACACAAAAAACGGCGCTTTTATTCTTTCAAGTTACCCAAACCCAATGGCAAAGGAGGTTGCCCTTTCGCATCATGAGCGCTGGGACGGTTCAGGTTACCCGTATCAGCTTTCAGGTGATATGATTCCAGTTTCCGCCCGCATTGTCGCAATTGCCGATGTATACGATGCGCTTAGGATGCGGAGGAGTTACAAACCGCCGTTCACCCATAAGGTGGCTTCTCAAAAAATTATCGAGGGCAAAGGGCGGCAGTTTGATCCGTTTATGACCGATATTTTCACTTCCATCCATCACACTTTTGAAAAAATCTTTGAAAGCAACATAGAAGTACCTCACAGGAAAAGCGCCCTTCCTTTGTAACAAATATAACAAAAACTGACAGGTGTTACAAAAGCGCGCTTGGCACATCACGTTTAGAGTCAAGTGCAATGTCAAGTTCCGGAAGAACCGCCGCTGATTGAGATGCGGCTTTGTTTTCCGCTTTTATCGCGTCAAAAACTTCCTGACGGAAAACCTTGACCGATTTTGGCGCGTCAACGCCCAAGCGCACTTGATCGCCGCGTATATCAATGATGGATATGCAAATATCTTCACCAATCATTATTTTTTCGTTGATCTTTCTTGACAGTATCAGCATAAAACCTTCCTTACTGGGTGACGTGCTTTGCGGCTTGAAGTTCCGCGCTGATGTCATGTTTGGTCTTCCAGCGCGAGTCAGTCAGCACCGCCTGAAAACCCAGCCGGTTTTCGCGGTTAATAATGATAGGCCCCTGCAAGTTTGCCGTCATAGGGCTTCCGTCTGAAGGAATTGTGACAATTGAAAAAATGAGCGCCTTGCTTGGGTCAGTTACCCCAATGCGCAAAAGTTCCTCGTTATCGATATTCATTTCGTAATCAGGGCGAAAAAGAAACGGGTTTATGAGCACGAATGCAACCTGTTCCAGCTCCGTTGATTGAAGCCAGTAAAACGGCTGGCGCTCGGCATCCAAAATAGCGTAATCCTTAAAAGACTCAAAGCCCAAAATGCCAAAGGGAAAACTAATCTTTTGGCGTTCGGTAATTTCCATAGGCCCGTACGCTTTTGTCACAACTTTCACAATCTACTCCTTAAGGGAAAAACCACTTGCGCTTTTCATATTTTAGCGCAGGAAATCAAGCAAGGTTTGAGGTATTATTCGTGCTGCCGTCTGCAAGGTTGCGCGGTGGGCAAACTCCATAGCGGCAAGATCAGTCGCCGCCTGAACCATATCCACAGCCGTTTCCCGCGCAAGCATCGCCGCTACGTTGGGAATTTCCTGATTAAGCCTTTGCCATGTCATGCTCGCGCGCTCCTGGCGGCTCCCTATGTCCGTAAGGCGGCTGAGCATATTGTCAAGGGATAAGTCAATGCCTGAAATCCCCAAACCGCCGATAAAGTCCTGATCCCCGCGCATCATAGCGTCACGAAGGCGAATAACCATGTCAAAAGCCGAACCGCCGACAACCCGCGCGCTAAGATCCCAGTTGGGAGCCGCCGGATCAACGTTAAGCTGGATAAGCCCCAGATCTTGCAGGGTGCTTGATCCCACCGCGTCTTCCATGCGTATCTGGTGGGGATTGGTGCCTGTGATGACAAGCCCCTGCGTGCTTGGGTCAACTGAAGCGCGCACGGCAGCACCTGACTCGTTTATGTTGGCGACAATCGCCGGAAGTGTGTCACCGGAGTGCACCAGTATTTCATGCCCGTTAATAAAAAACGAACCGCTTTCCAAAGCGCGCCAGCCGGAAGCGTCAAAGCCTGAAACTATTTGCATACGCTCAGCCCAAAAAGCCTCGCCTCCGCCAATGTCCAGTTGGGTAAAAGTGCGCTCGTGTATTTCAGTGCTGCGGGCGGGGCCTGCGCCGCGGTATTCCACGTTGACAATAAGCAAATCTGCCGTCGCCGGCCGTGCCGTGAACAAGCCTGAAAGGCTCGGTGAAAACCCTGTCGCCTGCAAAAAGGCGGTTCCCGTCAGGCGCTGTTGCGTTGGCGATCGCTGCCAGTTCTTCCATCAGCGCGTTTACTTCGATTGCCATGTGCCGCGTATCTTCGGCGGTGAACGTTCCGTGCGCGCCTGTTACCGCCAGCTCCCGTATTCTTTGAAGCACATCAACTCCGCGCTGTAGGTGAATGTCGATGTGGTTAAAATGGTCGCGCGCAAAAAGCGTGTTATCTTCAAAGCGTTGAAGGCGTGTAAGAAACGAATCATAGCGAACAGCGCGGGCTGCACCAAGCGGATCATCGCGCAGGCGGTTAAGGCGGTTTTCGCTTGAAATCCTGTTTTGCTGATTTTGAATGGCATCCTCCTGGCGGCGCAGGAAGAACTGGATGTCCGTATTCGGCATATCAGTGGAAACGCGTCTCATATTAGGCTCCCATTCGGTTTATGATAACATCAAGCATCATATCGACAACGGTGATAAACCGCGCCGAAGCCGCATAACCGTGCTGAAACATGATCATGTTTGAAAGCTCTTCATCCATATTCACACCGGAAATTGACTGGCGCATTTGCTGGAGCTGCCGCATAACATTGTTTTGGGTTTCAAGCGCTACCATGCTTTGCTCGCCCAAAAGTCCTATGCGCCCGACGGAAAACGAGAAAAAGTCGTCAAAAGTGCGGTACTGACCAACCATAACTTCGGTGTTGCGTATTCCGGCAATCGCCATTGCCGCGTCTCCGTTGCCGGGACTTGCGGGGCGGCCGTTTTCACCAAAGCCTGCGGCGACCGCTTGAGGATCTCGGAAAAGCGCGGGATTCACTTCTATCCAGCCTGAAGGATGAGCTATTGGCGCGACTTGCCATGTTGTAGGCCCGCCGACTAACGAATCAACCGCGTCAGCCACGTTCCATGAAAACGCGCCGTCAGGACCTGAAGCGGAAAGCAAACCCGCATAACCTTCAAGAAAACGCCCTGAGTCTTCTATGTGGCGGATTACAAAATCAGGGAAATCGGGGTTTGCCGAAGGCGTTGCCGTTAAGGTCAACTGACCTTCGCGGTTAAGGCGCGCGGTGACTTCAGCCCCCGAATTGTTGATGCGGTTAATAACATCGGCTACGGTGTCGGTGGGAAAATAGGGAATGCTGATATTTGCCTGTGCGCCTGAAAGCGTGATAACACCTGAAAGCCCTACATGGGCGCGCGGCTCAAGGGTATTGGAACCTGAAACACGGAAAATGAAAGAAGAGTCGTAAACGCCGTCCCCGTCCATATCGTAATTACCGTTAATGTTTGTAACAAAAGGATGTTCGACAAAAAACTCAAGACCTGTAACGCCGTTAATGCCGTACGCGTTTGTGTGCACTTCGTTGACCAAACCCACAAAGTTCATCGTCATGTTGTTAAGGCTTTGAATTTCATTTCTGAGTGTGTAGTCGCGCAAATTAACCAGCGCGCCGAGGCTTCCGTTGCGCCCGTCTTCGCGCAGCTCAAGCGGGCTTCTTGTGTCACTCCACACCATGTTTGAAAAGCCTTCGTTGTTCGGCACAATGTCAATTTGGCGCCCTATGCGCCCCTGCACAAGAATAAAGCCGCTTGTATGAAGCATAAACTCATCCGGATCCCGTCTGTCCACGGCGATGTTTATTTTGGAAGCAAGTTCATCCACAAGCAGATCTCTGCGGTCAAATAGGTCGTTGGGGTTGTCCCCTTGCGCACGTATGCGTGTGATTGTCTCGTTCAGTTCCGCGATACGGGTGGAAAGGTCGTTGATCTGAAAAACCGTCATGCGAATTTCCTGATCAGTTCTTGCCTGCAAGTCACTTAATGTGTGGTAGCGCTGGTGGATGCTGTCGATAAGCGTCCTTCCCCGTTCCAAAACGGCGTGGCGCGGAACGGCATCGGCAGGATGCCTGCCCAGTTCCTGCCATGAATCCCAGAACATATCCATGTTACTGCGTATTGAATTAAAACCCGGCTCGTTGTAAATGCGCTCCAAATCCCGTATATAGCGATCTCGCGTCTGCCAATAACCTTCGGCTCCCGCCTGCGCCACAATGCGCCTGTCAAGGAGCTCATCGCGCAGGCGTGTGATGTTATTGGCGATTACTCCCTGCCCGATTTGCCCGGCGGTTTCCGCTCTGGTAAGCCCGGGAAGGAAAATTGGGTCGAAGGTGCCAAACTCAACGCGCTGGCGGGAAAAGCCCGGCGTGTTTACATTTGTGAGGTTATGACCTGTGGTGTTTAAGGCGGTCTGGTGCGCCATAACGCCGCGCTTCCCGATTTGTATGCCAGAAAAAGTCGAAGTCATTCTTTACTCCTGATTTCAAAGCTGGTTGTTAAAAACCATGCTCTTCAAATCCTGCGATGCCCTTTGTCCCTTTCGGGTGTAAAGTTTTCCTCCCCGCCCGGGACAAATTGCCTCAAGATAGGCAGCGGCCATAACCTTTGCCTCGTTTACATAAGCCAAAAGGCTTTCGTTTAAGGCCTTCATTATGGAGGTTTCCGATTTCAGTTCGCGATACAAAAACGACAGTTCACTTGCCTCTTTGTTCGGTAAGCAGGTGATGAGCGTGTAAAAAGGAACTGTTTCCTCATCGCTTTCGCGTCTTCCTGACCATTTGCTTTTGAGAGCTGAAAAAAGCTGTATGCGCTGCTCTTCCAAAATCGTAAATTCTTCGCCAAGGGCGTTTACTTCAGTTGTTTTTTCTTCAAATGCCGCCCATTCTTTTGCAAGCACGGCACTGCGCACAGAAAATTGCGCTGATGATATTTTTTTCAGTATTTCTATTTCGCCCCTTAATACGCTTACACATTCTTCAAAGCTCCAAGCATCCTTCATCATATCTCCTTAAGCTTTTCCGTGAGCGGACGCGCTTAGCGCAGGCACGCAGCGGACACGCTTCTGTACTTTCTTATCGGTTTTTTTTGATGCCGGGTTAAGGAATCAGTGAATCTTATTGTGCTTGTTGTACACGAATCGCATAAGGTATAAGTCAATTTGGGTTATGTCTATGGGTTTTGAAATAAAGCCTGAAAATCCGTTATTTAAGAACATCTGCGGCGCGTCTTTGAGCGCGTTTGCGGTTAAGGCCACAATCGGGTGCGTATATCCCATTTCGCGTATATGTTTGACCGTTTCTATGCCGTCCATGCCCGGCATCATGTGATCCATAAAAATTACATCGTAAATCTTTCCGCTTTTAATTTTTTCGATTGCCGCACTTCCTGACGTAACAACATCAACCTGTATTTCGTAGGTACTCAAAATTCCTTCGATAACGTAAAGGTTTGCAGATACATCATCAACTGCAAGAACGGTTCCGTATGGCATGAGTTTCTGTTCAAACTTTGTCACTCTGTTGGGAGAAGCCTGGGTTGTTTTNAGGTCTTGCAGTTTTTCAGCCACTTCCTTTCCCAAAACTCCGCTGTTGCACAGCTTTTGCGGGAGGCGAACCGTAAAAATGCTTCCACTTCCCGGAGTGCTTTTCACAGTGATAGTGCCGCCCATTAAACTCACAAGCGAGTGCGTTATAGGCATTCCAAGACCTGATCCTTCAGTGCCGCGGTTGCTTCTAAGCCTGAAACGGGAAAACTCGTCAAAAAGAAGGGAAATCTCTTCCTCGCTCATCCCCTGCCCGGAATCAGTCACTGTGAAAATCAAGGTAAAATTCCCATTATTTGAGGCAAACTCCGCATCAAACGACAGTGAAACAGAGCCTTTTTCAGTGTACTTAAATGCGTTGGATAAAAGATTGTTTAAAATCTGTTTGATGCGCAGTTCGTCCCCAAGTAAATGTAGAGGCAATTTTTCATCCACGTGCAAAGAAAATTCAATTTCCTTGCTGCCAATATATATCGCGTTCAG
Source organism: Treponema sp. (assembly GCA_009786615.1). The sequence goes on from WQRS01000008.1 coordinate 10,899, forward strand.
GTGTATCGTGTCATAGATTAAACTTACCACATCATAGATTGCAGGCACTATTTCCATTTTGCCGGCTTCTACTTTGGATAAGTCTAAAATATCGTTGATGATGCTTAAAAGCAGATGCGCTGAATTGTGGATGCGCAGAAACGCTTCTTCTGTCTCTTGCGGATGTCCGCCTTTTCGCAGCTGAATCTCCGCTATGCCAAGGACAGCGTTCATAGGAGTCCTGATTTCGTGGCTCATACGCGCCAAAAAGCGCGTTTTTGCCTTGTTTTCTCCTTCCGCTGTCTCTCTGCGTTGTATTTCCGCGTGCGCCCGCTTGCTTTCAAGCTTTACAGGGCGTAAATCCTGACTGTAAACTATGATCATGGGTTTTCCCTGATGCATAATGCGCACCCATGTCGCCTCTTGCGGCATTTGCTCCCCGTCAGGCAGGATATAAATCCATTCAGAACGGGAACTGCCGCCTTCAATGGCTTTTTTTACCATACTTTTGTTTTTGATTTCTGAAGGCGTACCGCAGGGCTGAAGCTGCGGCACATATTTATTGTACTGCTTAACAAAGTCATCTTTTGACCCTAACTGAAAAAGTTTGAGGAATTTTTCATTGCAATCAAGCAAATTACCATATTCATCCCAAAACTCAATAAACATTGGCGAATTGTCAAGGAGCTTGCGGGTGAGGTCTTCGGCGGCTTTTATCTTGCGCAAATCCACAGTATATGCCGCGACAAAATACTTTCCCTGAAAAAAGTAACGTTGGAGCGTGACTTCTGACGGCACAGGTTCAGCCTGAAGCGTCTGATGCATCCATTCAAACTGAACGCGCTGGTCTGACTGGAAGGCTTCTTTTACAAAGCGAAAGGCTTTTTCACTGGAAGGCAATCCGCATGGTTGGAATTCGGGGGAAAGCTCAAAAAAACGTTTTAAGTACTGTTCTTCGCTTTCCAGGTCGAACATCTGCATTACCTGCTTGCTGGTTGAAGCTATGGTACGTTCATCATCCCAAATGTTCATAACAAAAGGGGCTGTTTCAAGGAAAATTTCAATTCTTTCAAACTCTTCGTGTTCTTTAGCAAATGTATTTTTTATTTTACGCAAAACCCTAATAACCAAAAACACATTTAGTGCGACAAGCTTAACCGCGAAGATGGCAAACAACGCGGGCAAGGGAAGCGAAGCTTCAGGCTCCGGCGGGGAGAGAAACAAAAAAAATGCCGCACCGGCAAAAAAAACGGCTGATGATAGAAAAATTATAATGGCAAGCACAATAATAGAAACTGTAATGTTGACATGGTCTTTTTGCATTTTTTGACTCCGCCTATTGACTCATTTCTTCGAAGTGTCTTCAAGCCCCAATTCATCATCGCCTGAAACAATTTCAGGTCCTTTACTCTCTGCAACTCTGGCAAACTTCTTTTTTCGTCCGGGTGAAGAGGTGTGGTTTTCATACCTTCGGCGGCGGGTTTTCGCCACGTATTTTACCAATGAAACATACAGCAACAAAAATATCGTCACCACCAGCACCTGCCACGAGGTAACCACCTGGACAAGCATTTCTCTCATCTCAGCGCCAAACATTATATTTTCAGGATACACGTAGTTTCTGAGTAATGCAATAGACTTATTTCGGACTTTAGTCCGCGGCAACCAACCGG
>WQRS01000009.1 GCA_009786615.1 Treponema sp.
GGCGGCGGCCTGAAACTTCTGACTTTGCGCAGGCAAAGCCTTCAATCGGGCGCTTTGGGTGTTCCCGCTCCGGCTTTTTGACTTCCGCCATTATTCCCATCCAATCCCTGACAGCGGTTATTTCCCCGAAAGGAACACCCGTCTGTGCCATGCCCCAGGGGCCGGGATTCATCCCTAAGAATATCACTTTTTTTGGCCCAGAACCTGAAAGCTCCAAATACTTATTGTGGGGAAGGGAAGCAAATAAAAGCGGATTGTAAACCGCCGCAACTTTCCCGCCAAAGCGCAAGGTTTCGCATTCTTTGGCAAGGGAAGCGGAGATTTTTTTCAGTTCTGTGATGCTATCCATATTGGTGCTATCGCGCGGCATAGTTTAAGTGAAAGCATTACACCATCGAAGTGTAAATCGCCGTTATGGCTTTTTCGTCCAGATCCATGAAGCCTGAAATTTTGCCTNTTACNGCGTCCACCGTGCGCTTTATAATTGCGGAAAGTTCCTCTGAAGAGTTGGGGATNCCCAGTTCGCCAAGCGTTTGCGGCATTTCGATTGAACGCAGCCAAGCGCGAAAAGCCTGAATGCCGGCATAAGCCGTTGTTTTAANGTCATCCATTTCCGCCCGCACACCGAAAACCGACACGCCAAACTGNGCAACACGGGCAACTTGTTCAGGGCTTCCGTTATCCGCGATATATTGAAGCCACGCGGGCATTACCACCGCAAGCCCCGCGCCATGCGGAGTATCGTAGTGCGCCGAAAGCTGATGCTCAAGCGGATGCTCCCCGCCGCGAATACCGGTTCTACCGAGCCATGTTAGGTCGTTGTGGCTGAACGCGGCAGACATCATCAACTCAGCCCTGGCTTCATAATCGTCAGGCTTTGCAATCGCAATGGGCGCGTATTTTAACACGGTGCGGATAAGCCCCTCGCAAAACTGGTCGCCCAGATGGCATGAGAGGGAGTTTTTGGTGAAATAGCGCCCCAATGTGTGCGCCACAATGTCCGCGGCACCAACAGCCGTCTGATACGGCGACACGGAATATGTCAATTCAGGGTTCATGATGGCGAAAACAGGGCGGCAGGGATCCCAATTAAAGCCAAATTTGCGTCCGCTTTCAATATCATCAACGAGAACTGAAGAGCGGCTCATTTCGCTTCCTGCGGCGGCTATCGTGTGGATGGTGCCGGTCGGCGCCATTTTTTCCGCCTGAGTGCCCTGGTAAAACTTCCAGTATTCTCCGTCATTTGCCAAAGCAAGCGCAATCGTTTTGGCGGTGTCGATGGCGCTGCCCCCGCCAAGCCCAAGCAGGAAATCGATTTTTTCCTCGTTTGCGATTTTTATTCCTTTTTCCACATGGGAACGGCGGGGATTTGGCTGTACCGCGCCAAATTCGACAAAGTAAAGCCCTTCCTCTTTCATGGAAGCTATAACCAGATCAAAAAGCCCGCTTTTTTTTACCGATCCGCCGCCGTAAACGATCATTACCCGCTTTCCGCCGTGTTTGCGTATCATCTTTCCGGCTTCTTTTTCAGTGTCCTTGCCGAAAAGTACATCGGTATAAAGGCAAAGGTTAAAATTAGAAAACCTCTTCATTTTTTAGTACTCCTTTGTATGGCAAAACTGCCAAAGAATATGACGAATAACAGGTAGCAACCCTTGTATTTTTCGCCAGCGCATACTAATATATAGTAAAATCTATTTCATTAAAAGAGGAATATCAATGGCTGAGAAAAAGTACGTAACCATTGAAGGTAACACGGCGGCAGCTCACGTAGCTCACGCCCTGAGCGAAGTAATCGCAATCTATCCGATTACCCCATCAAGTCAGATGGGGGAGCTGTCCGATGAGTTCACTACTCAGGGCAGAAAAAACATTTGGGGATCTGTCCCCGATGTAGTGGAATTGCAGTCTGAAGCGGGCGCGGCGGCGGCAGTGCACGGCGCACTTACCACAGGCGCGATGTCAACCACATTCACAGCTTCGCAAGGCTTATTGCTGATGATTCCCAGCATGTACAAGATTGCCGGCGAACTTACTTCCACCGTGTTTCATATTTCGGCGCGTTCATTGGCGACTTCAAGCCTTTGTATCTTCGGCGATCATCAGGACGTTATGGCGTGCCGCCAGACCGGTTGGGCAATGCTTTCCTCCAACAGCGTTCAGGAAGTAATGGATTTAGCGCTTATTGCGCACGCTTCCACTTTGCGTTCCCGCGTTCCTTTTCTGCATTTCTTTGACGGCTTCCGCACCAGCCACGAAATGCAAAGTGTCGATGAGGCTTCTTTTGANCTTATGCGTGAAATGATCGATGACGATCTTGTTGCGGAACACCGCAAACGCGGTTTAACCCCGGAAAATCCCCAAATTCGCGGTACATCACAGAACCCCGACACCTATTTTCAAGGACGCGAAGGTGTAAATAAGTATTACGATGAATGCGCCGCCATAGTTCAGGCGGAAATGGACAAATTTGCCAAGTTAACCGGGCGCAAATACCATATTTTTGACTACTACGGCGCACCTGATGCCGAAAAAGTCATTATTATCATGGGTTCAGGCGCNGATACAGTTGAAGAAACCATTGATTACTTAAACTCTGAAAAGGGCGAAAAAACCGGTATGGTAAAAGTGCGCCTGTACCGCCCCTTTGACGCGAAAGCTTTTGTAAAGGCGCTGCCTTCCACGGTGAAAGCCATCGCCGTGCTTGACCGCACCAAAGACCCCGGCGCNAACGGCGAGCCACTGTATCAAGATGTGCGCACNGCCATCGCCCAATTGCAGTTTTCCGGTGAATTTAAGGCAAATCCGCTTATTTTGGGCGGTCGCTATGGGCTTGGCTCAAAAGAGTTTACCCCCGCGATGGTAAAAGCGGTGTTTGAAAACCTTTCCGGCAAAAAAATTGCCGGTTTCATGGTGGGCGTTGAAGACGATTTGCAGGGCAAGAGCCTTGAATATGACAAAAACTTCTTTATCCATGACAAAACCATGTACGAAGCGCTCTTTTACGGGCTTGGTTCAGACGGCACTGTCGGCGCGAACAAAAACTCTATTAAGATTATAAGTGAGGCAAAGCCCACCCTTCACGTGCAGGCATATTTTTCCTATGACTCCAAAAAATCAGGCGGTTTTACCGTTTCGCACTGCGCTTTGGCAATAGCAAAATCAGGCGGCCGTATCTTATCAACTCCGCCGACTTCCTTGCCTGCCACAAGTTTTCATACATCGAAATGTACGATATGCTTTCGCGGGTGCTGGAAGGGGGAACGTTCCTTCTTAACAGCCCTTACCACGCCGATGAGGTGTGGAAAGAGCTCCCAATGGAAGTGCAGGAAAAGATCATTGCTAAAAAACTGAAGTTTTTCGTCATCGACGCGGCGGAAATTGCCCGCCAGACCGGCATGGGCAACCGCATCAACATCGTCATGCAGGCGGCGTATTTTAAGATTTCAGGTATTATTGAAGAGGCTGAGGCTGTGAGGCTCATGAAGCTGCACATTGAGGAATCCTACGGCAAAAAAGGCGCCGATATTGTGCAGAAAAATTACGCCACCGTAGATGCGGCACTTAACGCCGTTGAGGAAGTGAATTATCCTGCAACTGCCGGAGATGGCAAGCACACGAGAATACCGTTTGCCTCCGCCAAAGATCCCTGGATTAAAGAAACTCTTGGTGCTGTGGCTTTCCAGTTTGGTGAAACACTCCCTGTGAGTAAAATTCCTGCCGACGGCACATTCCCCACGGCAACAAGCCAATACGAAAAGCGATCCGTTGCCGAGCGCGTGCCTCTCTGGAATCCTGCCGACTGCATCCAGTGCGGCATTTGCTCGCTGGTGTGCCCTCATGCCTGTATCCGCATGAAAAACGTCAACGCAGAGCAAGTCGCCAAAGCGCCTTCAGGCTTTTTGACCGCCGAAATTAAACCGAAAGCCGTTGACGGGATGAAAGCGGCGCTGGCTATTGCCTGTGAAGACTGCTACGAGTGCGGTCTTTGTCTTACCGCGTGTCCAAGGACAAAAGATGACAGCAGTGCGCAGGCGCTTAAATACGTGCCGTATTCTAACGATCCTGAGTTTCACAAAAAGCAGGTCGCCATTTGGGATTACTTTTTAAACTTGCCTGAAACTCCGGCGGAAGGTGAACTGAATAACCCGAAATCGCTTGCCTACAAACGTCCGCTGTTTGAGTTCTCCGGAGCCTGCGGCGGCTGCGGTGAAACTCCGTACATTAAGCTTATGTCTCAGCTTTTCGGCGACCGTTCAATTATCGGTAACGCCACAGGCTGTTCCTCGATTTACGGCGGGAATCTTCCCACCACGCCATACTGCAAAAACGCCTCAGGGCGCGGACCTGCGTGGTCAAACAGCCTTTTTGAGGACACCGCGGAATTTGCTTACGGCTTCAGGCTTACCAGTGATAAACTTTCCGGGCACGCACGCGACATGGCGGTGAAGGCAAAAGGCGAAGGTATTGCGGCGGCTATTATCGACAAGATTCTTGCCAACAAGCAGGAAAACGATGCGGCGATTGACGCGATGCGCGCAAGCGTTGACGAACTGAGAACCGCGTTAAAAGGCGATTCAAAGCCCACAGCGAAGATGTTGCTTTCACTTGCCGATCACTTTGTTAAGAGGTCGGTGTGGGGCTTTGGCGGAGACGGCTGGGCGTATGACATAGGCTTTGGCGGGCTTGACCACGTAATTGCCTCTGACAAAAACGTGAACCTCTTGTGCATGGACACCGAAGTGTACTCCAACACCGGCGGGCAAATGTCAAAATCCACCCCTGTCGGCGCAATTGCGAAGTTTGCCCACTCAGGGCGCGGCATAGGCAAAAAAGACTTAGGCGCGATTGCCATGAGTTACGGTCACGTGTACGTCGCACAAATATCAATGGGCGCAAGTATGCCGCAGACGATAAAGGCGTTCCGTGAAGCTGAGGCTTACGACGGTCCGTCGCTTATCATCGCTTACTCGCACTGTATCGCCCACGGCATTGATATGAGCAAGGGGCTTTTGCAGGGCAAGGCGATTGTGGACTGCGGTTTGTGGCCATTGTACCGCTACGATCCGCGCCTTAAAGCGGAGGGCAAAAATCCCTTCCAGCTTGACTCAAAAGATCCGACAATCGGTATTGAAGAGTTTATGTACAAGGAAAACCGCTTTAACAGTTTGAAAGCTGCCGACAAACCCCGCGCCGATATGCTTTTGGGCATTGCCAGNGCAAACGCGGAGCGCAAGTGGAAAGAGCTGAAATATCTGGCTGAAAGACCGTTCTAAACTGCTCGTTCCATAAAAGGCAAAGCCCGAAGCGAACGCGCTTCGGGCTTTTTTTTGCAAAACAATGTCATTGCGAAATTTTTCACAATATCGTCATTAATTTTCCTTGACTATTTTTTTTTATTTACTAGAATTTATATTGATTCATTTATGTATTNAAAAAACATTTTGATTGGAGGGCACAATGCTTCCAAAACGTTTGGCTTTTCAAAGGCCCCGCACGTTCGTTTTNTTGCTTGCTTTTCTGCTGGTTATCCCCGGTACTCTTTCTGCACAGCAGCAGTATGAGTTTCCGCTGGGAGATTTTTGGTCTTTAAGCGGCGGTATTGGAATGAGCGGCTTTATTGCCGATGGTGTTCCGTTCCAAACAGTATTTGATCCGCGCCTGTGGCTTTCACCAAGTTTGCTGGTGGGAAGCAGAGTTGGTGTGGGTTTCAGCGCCGAAGATGACGGAAGCAATCTGCTGTATTTTGAAGGGCAAGTGTACTTACGCTGGAATTTCATGCAATTGGGCAGAGCGGAAAGACCACATAATCTTTTTGTGCAGGGCGGGATTGGTTTGCTTTCTGTTTACCGCGGTTACGGCGCGAACGTGTTTAACGACGTAACGCGCACCAGAGGCTCGCTTTTGGCGGATGTCGCGGCTGGCGTTACCATACCGCTTACTGACCGCTGGTACATAGAGCCGTCAGTCCGCGCCGGTTATCCGCACATTGTCGGCTTTTCACTGACCGCCGGTTTTAAGTTCCCCTTGCCACGGGCAACGCATGAAATTATCACGCGCGAAGTGGTCACACCCGGCAGGGTTGAATATGTGGAAACCATTCGCGCTCTTCCTGCCAGCGAGATTGTAAGCCGCGTGATGATTTCCGCCGTTGAGTTTGTGCTCTTTGGCCCGGACATAGGGCGGTACAACATCGGCATTGACTATGATGCCCAGCAGCTAAACGAACTGGTTTTGAATTATACCGCAAGGACGCTTTTGGAAAACCCCGATAACCGCGTAAGGATAGAAGGGCACGCCAACCCGTACACTATCAATATCAGCGAGATTGATGAGCTTCAGGTTTTAAGCGCCATGAGGTCAAATGTCGTTGCAGAGCAGCTGCGGCAGCGCGGCGTAAGCGATGAGCAGATGGTCATCGTTTCCTTCGGCGGCACAAGAACTGCGACCAACGAGTGGGATGTGAGAAACAGGAACAGGCGGGTGGAATTGATAATCCTTCAGGTCGATACTGAGTGATAATCNATTGTACAAACACAAAATTACTAAGGAAGGTACAGTAATGAAAGGCATCAAGTTTAACTACAAATGCTTTGCTTTCGCTCCGATTGTTACAGTATGCATTTTTTTATCAGCCTGCCATAACCCGATTATAGGAACGTGGTGGGAGGCTCATGAACCTGAACCTGGTTACCATACGCTGATAAAACAGCTGCCGCCTGAGATTCACTACATCATCAATGAGATTATAACTACAATCGTGGTAAAAGACCCTACGGTCATTGTGCAAAGTATGGAGATAATAGAGATTGGATACATCATATTTGCAGGTGAACAAGTTGGGTATAATGAAAAGGCTCCGGGGCCCGGCGGCAACACATGGCTTACACAGTNGCAGTACGACACTAACAATGCGTATATAACAAGCATGGTGAATGCGNTGAGAGGAAACAGTGAGCTTTTGCTGGTGGTTCATGGGCACGCAAATCCAACGCTTGACCNGGGTGCTCCAGGTTATGAAGAACTTTTAATCGAACTTGCAGAGATTGCCAGTGCTCGTGCCAACAATGTTACCAATGTATTTTTATCCAGAGGTATCGCGTCAGAACGAATACGCACCAATAGCTTTGCAGGCAACAGAACTGTCAGCGATCCCAACCACCCGGAACTTAACCGCCGTGTGGAAGTGATTCTCATCCGCATCGAAACCATTACACGTTAAACAGGAGATTTAAGGAGCACAACATGAAGAGATTTGCAATTTTGGGTATTTTTGCCGCGGCGGCTTTTGCCTTTTTTGCCTGTGCAAGTGAAGACAGGGACAGAGCNGGCGCGCCGTCAGGAAGAATTGTAATTTACACGTCAATTTATCCTGATATCATTGATACTTTGGGCTGGGCATTAAACCAGCGCTTCCCCAATGTCACCGTTGAGTTTGTGTACGGCGGCACCGGGCAATTACAGGCGCGCATCGCATCAGAAATTACCAGAGGAAGACTTGGAAGCGATTTGATTTTGGTGGCAAGCCCTTCTTTTGCGCATGAGTTAAAAGGGCAAGGCGTACTTCACCCGTTTTTCCCTGAGGCTGCCGCCAATCTTGCCTTTGACTTTGATTCGGAAGGCTTTTGGTATCCGGTAAGAATTTCCAACATGGTTTTGGCTTTTGATCCNGACAGGCACTCGCGAAACGATTTGCCTGATTCGTTTTACGGCTTTGCAAACGATCCCCGTCTTTACGGCGTTATTTCGATGAGTAACCCGCTTACATCAGGCACAAGCAGGGCNGCAATCACAGCATTGCGCGACCGCTATGGTTATGAGTTTTTCAGTTCGCTTGCCCGCCAGAATGTGTCAATTGAAGCGGGCGTTTTGGCATTGGAGCGCCTTCAAAGCGGTGAACGGGCAATGGTTATGGTTTTGGAAGAATCAGTTTTACGCAAACAAGAGGAAGAGTCTTCAAGGCTTGAAATCATTTACCCTTCGGATGGAACGGTCATTATCCCCTCGCCTATCATGATTGTTGCAGGCGGATGGAGCGCCAACAACAACACACGCACTGCTGAAATTATCGCTGACTGGTTTCTGGGCGAGGAAGGACAGAGGGCGATTGTCAGCGGCTGGATGCATTCTGTNATAAAAGATTTCAGGTACAGTCCTTTCGGTTCAATTCCGCTCANTCAAATCATTGAAAACAGTATGCCGTTCCACTGGGAAAACGTTCTAAGCGACGGGAATTACATACTGGAGCGCTTTGAGGATTTGGCGCTTTCCCCCAGGGAAGGCAGGTATTAGCCGCTATATNTTTATCGTTGNAAGAAAGTTTTCAAACGCTTGCCTTGCCCTCCATGTTTCAAGCGCGGCTTCCTGAACACGCGCNTTAAAGGCAGCGATGTCGTTATCAAGNGCGATAAGGCGGTTTAAGAACTCCTGCCCGTGCGGGCTTTCAGTTCCTATTACCTCGATGTTGTTGCGCACTCTGCCTTGCTCTTCGATCATCCACCTTCGCTGTGCCTCAAGCTGCTGCTGGGCAGTTTCCGCATCAAGGGCAATCCTGTGAAGGGTTATTGCCTGGTTAAGAATAGCGCGCACACTTGCGGGGATTTCCTCACTTGCGGCAAAAGCAAAAANTGTTTCAGGATGCAAATGCGCCAAAGTCAAACTTTGGTACAGCGGGGTTTCTTCCCGCACTGNAAAAACAAGCGTTTCATGAGCGCCAAGTGTGCGGTTAAAGCGGTAAAGGGCGGCGGTTTGNTCATCGGCTGTCTGCGGCATCACAAGCTGTGCACCGTGGGTAATCGGGTGCTCAATGATAATGCGCCGCTGTTCATTGNGGGCNTTTCTGATNGTGTAAACACGCTCGTGGCTTTGGCGGCGGCTTATNGTCATAACTCCGCCTGAAATGCTCACCGATGAAATGTGGTTGGAAGAAGCAAGACTGACATTTCCTGAAACTGAAAGGTCATCGCCGAAGGTGATAAGCCGCCGTTCGTCTTCCGCCAAAAAGCCGACAATCGCGCTGCCTGCGAAAATGCCGCCGTCATACACGGTGATGGGGCCGGCAGGAAGCCTCATGCCAAGTGAGTTGGTGATCTCGGCGGCGAGCTGCGGGTGTATTGTCGTTCCCGGCGCCGCAGAAGCGCCTGAAAAAACAAGGGTACGTTCTGCCTGCACACTTCCTTCCACCAAAGGCAGCATCGCGCTTTGGCGGCGGTTGAGTGTTACAGGATTGGGCAGGGTGAACAAAAACTGCTCGCCTGCGGCAGCGCCATCGGCAGTTTCAATAACGCCTGTGGCAAACAACGGCGGAGCGGCAAGTGCCGGTGCAGCTTCCNCCGCCGCCGCTTGCGGCGCTGCCCACATTTCCACCGCCATTTCCGCATCGGTAAATGCCCGCTGGCGCATCATCAATCTGTTTCCCGCAAACATACCGGGNTCATGCAGCCTTGCTTCTGCCGCTCCGGCAATGGTTAATGGAAGCATAGGACGGAAAACGTGGTACGGGTGAAAAAGGTTTTGGACAAAGGAAACCGGCCGCCCAATCACCAGGGAAAGCTCAACTCCGTCCCAGTCCGTGTCGCTGTCATTGTCCACAATCGCCCAGCCTTGAAGGAACGGCGCATTCCCTGAAAGGTCAAGGCGGTATGCGGCTTTCCACACAGGAGCAGGCAGGATGTAACTTAAAGAAACGGTGCGGCTTCCCGATCCGTCCAAAGTAACAACAAGGTTTCTTGTGCCTGAATCTCTGGAATTAAGAAGTATGTCCAGGGCATGGTTCAAGTCGGCATTAATCGCTTCGTCAATAAAGCGAAAAGATGTTATGTCCCTCACAGGAATCAGCCTGATTCCCTGCGCGGTAAAAAGCGAAAGCCATGATTCCCACGCTGTGTTTTGCGCTTGAAAACCGTGCCCATGCATGGCAATCGCGGTGGAATCTTGCCTGTTTTCAACACCGATTATCCTTCCGCGTATGGGAGACGGAGCAGACACTTCCAGCTCCGCGCCGCGCAAACTGTTAAGAATCTCCGCGGTGCCCGGCATTCCTGACAGGTCTATGCTCAAGCTGCGCAATGTGCGCCACAGGGCATTTTCTGCGGCGTATTGTACAGAAGGCGCGGTAGAAGCCGGATCGTTTATCACAAGCGACTTCAAAACGTCATTTACCGCATCTGCTTCAACTGAAAGCGTTATGTGTGTTTGCGTACCGGTTCCTGAGACGATTGTTCCTGAACGCTGAAAATGGGCAATACCGGACGAAAAAAGGGCGATGCGCCTGAGCGGCAGTTCTTTATCTTCCCTTTGCGCACGCGGCGTTGCGGCATCCAGCGCCCCTTGCGCAGGCGAAAAAACAGCGGGCACAAAAAGAAGCGGCAAAACCATACAAAACAATGTTAAGCGAAACAAAACGAAACGGCAAATATTCTTCACGAGTCTTCCCTTAAAAGTCAATAAAATACGGCATCCAAAAACTGTAATGAGTTTTGAAAATGCCCAAACAGCGGATACTGCTTATCCCCTTTCCAACAGTAATGTCTTGGCAGGTTGATCGCAGACTTCAGGCGGACCGAAGTATTGAATTGCNCCCGGGTAAAGGAACATGGTATTTACAGCCCATTTTTCTCTGGATGAGGCAAAGGCTTTGAAAGGGCCGCCGTCCAAATCAACAAGTGCTTTTTTGATAACAGGCTTTTTGGATCCGTGCCGCTGTTCCATGTTCATCATCATGGTCAGAGGAACACCTCCGGCGATCCATTTGCTTGCCGGCGCGGTTAGGTTTTTCACGCTTGAAATGTAACCTGTAAGACCGCANGCGATAAGCGCNAAGGCGTTAAAGCCCAGCGAATAACAGTAATCGGCATCGAAGTTTGACGGAAACGCGCAACGGCCTTCATAACCGAAGAAATGCCCGATTGGGGAGAACNAGCCTTTGTAACTGCCTTCCTTTTTGAGCCTGCCAAGGCGTTTGCCAGCCATTTCCATAAGCAGCTTTTCAGTGTCAATTCGGGAAACCATAACATTTCCGTGCGGGTCTCTGTCCAATAAAAGCTGGCTTGCAATATCCGCAGGCAGTGTTTTAAGTAGCGAGAAAGAAGTGGGAGAAAGTTCCTTCCCAAGCCATTCGATTTGACCGGAAAAAGAAGTAATGCCTGAAAAGCTCTCCCCCGCTTCCGCCAAGATGTCGTTGAGTTCGGCAATGAGATTTTTCATTTCCGGTATAAACTCGACAAGACCTTCAGGAATTAAAACAACGCCGAAGTTTTCCTTGTTTTCAGCCCGCTTAACAACAGCGTTGCAAATGTAAGTGACAATTTCATCGAGTGACATTTCTTTTTCGGCAACCTCTTCTGAGATGAGGCAAATATTTGGCTGTGTTTGCAGGGCGCACTCAAGGGCGATGTGGCTTGCCGCCCGNCCCATAAGGCGTATGAAGTGCCAGTATTTTTTTGCGCTNTTGGCATCNCGCTGGATGTTGCCGATGAGCTCGCTGTAGGTTTTGCACGCCGTGTCAAAGCCGAACGAGGTTTCAATGTGTTCGTTTTTCAGGTCGCCATCAATTGTTTTTGGGCAGCCGATAACCTGAATCTCCGTTCCCTTTTCCAGAAAATACTCAGCGAGCAATGCCGCGTTGGTGTTGGAATCGTCCCCGCCTATGATCACAACGGCGTTCAGGTTAAGCGACTTTGCCGTTTCAAGAGAAGCGGCAAACTGCTCCGGCGTAGAGATTTTGGTGCGGCCGGAGCCGATGATGTCAAAGCCGCCTGTGTTCCTGAACGGCAGGATTTTTTCGGCGGTGAGCTCTATCACTTCGTTGTCCACGAGCCCTCCGGGGCCGCCCAAAAANCCGTAAAGAGCGGAAGCGGGATTTCCCTTCTTTAAGCCGTCAAAAAGCCCCGCAATGACATTGTGTCCGCCGGGAGCCTGCCCGCCTGAAAGAATCACGCCGACTTTCAGCGGTTTTGTAAGATTGCCGGAATTGTTATTGCCGGANCCAAAAACCGCAACTGGTTTTCCGTAAGTTTTGTTAAAAAGCGNNTTAAGCTCATCCGCGCCTGAAATCGCTTCGGTTTTCNCTCCGTATTCGACNGAAATCGCGGTTATTTCCCCCTCAAGGGCGGGCGGAAGCTTTGGTTTGTATTCATATCTGAGTTTCTGTAAAACCGAAATATCCATATAATGTTCTCCTAGTTTTATAAAGCACAAGTTTGCAAGCTCACGCTTGTGCATACAAGCTCGCACTTGCACGGTTGGTTCCACCATTGTATGTAATATCGGGCGGGAAAACAAGGCTAAAAAGACTTGGCGGAGTAAGGCGGACAGCGCTGGGCGGAGGCGGGGAAAAAATAATTGTTGTGATGCAAGATATAGAAGGCGCGGCACTATGATGATAAACGTCCCCGATAACTTTAAGCCCCGCCGCAGAAAAGACCGCCCGCGCAGCAATTCTCATTTTGACAAAACTATGTTGTGTAAATACCCTTGACAATACCCGGTGAGGCGTATAGGAGGGACTCGTCGCCCGCTTGGAGAACCCGCGCCGGAGCCGGCTTT
>WQRS01000010.1 GCA_009786615.1 Treponema sp.
AACGTGAAAATATGCCGCCCGAATTCGTGCGTCCACCGCGGTCTGCCAAGCTCGCTGGACGTGATGGTCGCTTCGATATGGGCAATTTCCGTGCCCGGATCNACTGTAACCGAGCCGCGCACCACCGCGTCTCCGTTTGCATCAAGCATCACAGGCTCCAGCGCCACGGCAAGCATAGGAAGGCTCACCGAAAAGTCAAAAGTGAAGGCAGGAATGCCTGTCAGGTTCACGCGGGCTTGATAACGCCGCCCTCCCCGCAGCGGCTCGGATGGGGTGAAGGCAAGAGTAAACTCATCCAGCCACGAAAGAGTGCCGCGGGCGGACGGGTGGAGGGTGAACACGTTTGAGGCAAGCGGTGCCTGCGTATCTTGTGCGTGGACAAATTCTACCAATATAGGTTCGGTTCTGCCCAAAATACCAGAGGAAACTGCCTGCACATAATTAACGTCAGGGGCAACAGGATCGGCTTGACGTGAGCAGGAAATGATGAGCGCGCTGACGAAGATAAGCGGTAGGATATATTGTGTGTTTGATTTCATAGTTCCTCCATTGGGCTACACGTATTAAGCAAAACTTTTGATTTTTACAACAATATCGCCAAAATACAACTGAATTGGCTTTTCTGCGACACCCAAAACGCTCACGTTGCATTTGTCAATTGGTATGAGTATTTTGTGNGCCGGGCTTCCTGAAACCGCTTCCGCCATTGCGGGGCTTATTTCGCCGTGAAGTGAGTTGGCGAAGATAATCCCTAATGCGCCGATGATGAAATCAGCTTTTGCGCAATTAAAAATAACCGCGTTTTCGCCTGTTGCGCCGTAATCAGCGCCCGCTTTCAGCATGGCGGATGTCGCAACAGAGTTTGTTCCCACAGCGGTAATTTCAGCATTATCAATGTTGCCTTTTATGTGTTCGATAACTGATTTGCCAATTCCGCCGCCCATTCCGTCAATCACAAGAATTTTGCGTGTTTTCACAGGACTTTTCTCCGCCTAATCCACCGCGTAAATCGGTCCGACAGCGCGATAACTCGGTTCGCCGTCTTTCTGCTCTGTTTTTATTTTGTCAAAGCGCAGACGGAACTGCAGCGTCATGCCCACCGTAAGTTCGTGCGGCTTTTTGTTCGCAACGTCTGCGAAGAAAAAATAAAAGTTGTTGTATTCTGCATCGCGAATCCAGCCGCCGGCACCATTAAGCGACAATATCGTTGAAATGCGATCCTGCGACATTTCCTCCTCCGTCAGCGCCTTTCGCTTTGTGCCAAAAGGAGCGTGAGCGAACGGGGAAACCGTCTGAGACGGCGAATAGTTCTGTATTGGGGACGGGACGTGAAAGCCCCTGTTTTCCGCTCCCGTTTGCATTAACGGCAAAGGTGCCGGCGCGCTTGCCGGCTGAACCGTTTGCGGCATTGCCCCTGCCAATACAGGCGGCTGTTCGATATGGCGGGGTTCAAAAAGCCCCATGATGATCGGGTTTTTTAGGTTAAGGCGGTCGTCAATCACGCTCGCCATTTGCAGGGGATATTTAACTTCCTCAAGAAGATCCTGCGAAGTCATTGTTATATCGCCGTTTGTGCACTCAAAATCCCAGCTAAGGAGCATTACTTCAATCGACATGGTTCCCATAGTCTGCAGTTCGCGCACCAAAGGCAAATAATCGCCGTCCCCCGCAATGAGCACGAACACATCGAAAGACTTTGCCGCGGCTTTTTTGTACGCATTTAATGCCAGAGAAACATCGATTCCTTTTTCTTTGAGCTCGTTGTTCGCGCCGCGCACCAAGGGCAGGTAATTTAAGCTCACGCCCTCTCTGGTGAGCGCGTCCTCAAAAAACCGCTCTCCGACAATCGCCTTTTCGTTGGCGCTTTTTATCGATCTACCCCGGAAATAATGAGGCTCAACAATTTTGCACATTTCAATATCGGTGCTAAGCCTTGATGCTACTTCATGGCGGATAAATCCGTGCAAACCCGACACACTAATACGCGATTGGCGCGGATGATCGAACTTGTAAAAATTGCTCACTTTGTAAAAATAATGTCCGTCATAAAAAACGCCGATTTTCACTACAGAAGATTTCTTTCGTGTTGCCATATTACCTCTAGCATAAAACAAATAAATGGATGCGGTGGACATGGATGGATATTTACATTTATTTCACCTAATCCGTAACTCTTTCCCACAAAACTTTTGGTTATGAAACTATTTCCACATCCCACAGAAAACCGCAATATGTTAAGAGTCTATCACAAAGAAAATAAAATGTCCATAAAAAAATATTGACTCAAGGCAGGGTACTTCGACAAAATTTAAAAAAATGATATACTTAACGAATGCCGAATCTTGAAACAGCAGTCGCTTTATGCGCAGTCGGGGCGGAAAAAACCGTCTCCAATGAACTACGAAAAATGAACCTCAAAATTATTGAAGGCGGATTTGGAAAGATCCGCTTTCAGGCGGATATCTCCGCTCTTTACCGCTGCCTTATGTCTTTGCGGGCGGCTGACAGAGTTCTGTTGGAAATTGCCTCGTTTAGGGCGCTTGATTTTGATGACCTTTTTGAAGGCGTACGCCACCGCTATTGGGAGGAATACATACCAAAAAATATGGGACTTAAGGTGGCAAAAGTTAGGACTAATCGCTCAACGCTGAAGGCGGAAACCAGCATTCAGGCGATTGTCCACAAAGCGGCGGCAGAACGCCTTTGCGCGAAAAGGGGCATAAACCGTTTGCCAGAGCACGGAGAACAGGCGGAATTGCGGGTTTACATCGAAAAAGACCAGGCATCCGTTTTGCTTGACCTTTCCGGTGATCCGCTTTTCAAGCGAGGTTATCGCAATGCAGGCGGAGGGCCTGCGCCTCTGCGGGAAACAACGGCGGCGGCTATATTGTTGGGTTCAGGATGGCGGCGGAAGTTCCCATTGTATGACCCGTTTTGCGGTTCAGGCACAATTGCCGTAGAAGCCGCGATGTATGCATGGGATATGGCTCCGGGGCTTGGCAGGCACTTTGCGCTTGAACAGCTCTTAACGGCGAACAAGGGCAAAGAACGNGATGTNCGGGAGGAGCTTTTGGCGAAGGTGGATTTTTCGCGTCAAGTCCGCATTGGCGGGAGTGACGCGGATGCNGCTTCAGTTTCGGCGGCAAAGGCTAACATGGAACGCGCCATAACATTGGTTCGGGACGGGAAAGGCGCAAACCCAGACGCAGGAAGTTTTCCGCCTGTCCAGCCCGCTTTCAGAACGCTTTCCATGGAAGAAGCNAAAAGCCCGTTTGCGCATACTCAAGCGCCTGATGCGAAAGCCTGCGANGCAGAAGGCTTTATCCTCACCAATCCGCCTTACGGACAGCGGCTTGGCGATACGGAAACGGCTGAAAAAAATTACGCTCAAATGAGCATCCTTGCCAAAAACTTTCCCAGCTGGAAGCTCGCTGTGATAACCGATCATCCGGGCTTTGAATCGTTTTTCGGGAAAAAGGCGGACTCATGCAAAGAAATTACCAACGGAGCAATACGCTCTTATTTATATCAGTATGAAAAGCTTTAATTCCATAATACGATTTACATGGAATTAAAAGCCGGATTCAAAGGAGGCAATAATGTCCATTGTTGTAGAACACGAAAAACGGCGTTATGAGATTTTGGAAAAAGCTCTGGATGTTTTTATGGACGAAGGTTTTGANGCCGCCACGTTTCAAAAAATTGCCGACCGGTGCGGCATAACACGGACAACCCTTTATATTTACTTCAAAAATAAAAAAGAGATTTTTAATTTTAGCATCAAACAGTTTCTTTCTGTATTGGAAAATAACATCGCTGAAATTCGCAAAGTAAAAAACCGCTCCCACACTGAAAATTTAATCGAAGTAATGACGATGATAATTAAGCGGCTTGAGGAAAACCGCAGGCTTTTATTGGTGGTGTTAAATTATTTGATTACCGCATCCAAAAGCGATTACGATCCTGACAAGCGGGTGCGGCGGCGNACTGTTCGTATGCGGCGCATTTTTTCGACCATGCTTATCGAAGGGATCAAAGACGGCGAGTTTGCACCGAACCTTAATTTGAAAGACGCAAACGAACTTTTGTACAGTTTTTTTGAAACCGTAATTTTCCGCATGACTGTCCTTCGCCGCACTTCAGCGGGAGAAATGCGGGATGCCGTGAAACTTGCGGTGCAAAGTTTTGCCGTATAACTTATGGCGTATAACGATGACGATGATGGAATCGAATGCGAAATCATCGAAAGTTACGGCATTTTTTCGGCAGGCACAAAAAACTGGAACAAGGAAATAAATCTTGTCAGTTGGAACGGGCGTCCGGCAAAACTTGACATTCGCTCATGGCAGCAAAACCACGAAAAATGCGGCAAGGGAATTACCTTAACATGGGAAGAAGCGCACGCGCTGTCTAAGCTCCTCACCAAGATTTTGAAAAACAACTCAAGTGACGCAAAGCCAAAAAAAGCGGCAAAAAGCCAAGCGGCGAAAAAGCGCCCTGTGCCGCCGCCGGAGTTTGAGCCGTTTTACGATGAACTGGAATTGCTGTTTGGTACCGGCCCTGAAAAGTGCAAAACCGCCAGAAACACACTTTTGAAAAAATACCACCCTGACAAAAACTCAAG
The DNA here is from genome assembly GCA_009786615.1 of Treponema sp. Next base: position 4,625 of record WQRS01000010.1, read on the forward strand.
CAANTCAGCCTTTGCCACCCGCAAGACGATTAAGATAAAAGAGGCGTATGATAAAATTGCCGCATGGTGGAAGGAAAATACGCCGCGTTGATAAGCACACAAAAAGGTGCTAACATTCGTTTGTATGATGATGAGCGTATTAGATATTTTTAAGATTGGGATAGGGCCGTCAAGCTCCCACACAGTTGGACCAATGAAAATTGCGAANGATTTTGTGCGGCGTTTGGGCGAGGAAAACTTTTCTGCNGAAAAAATCACNGTGGAACTTCACGGCTCTCTTGCGCTGACCGGACGCGGGCACAAAACCGATGATGCCGCTGTTCTTGGGCTTTCAGGTTTCGATCCTGAAACAATCGACTTGCAATTAATGCCGCGTTTTATTGAGCAGGTGAAATCCGAAAAAAAACTGCCCCTTTCAANGGGTTTGAACGCTTCTATTGAAATCCCCTTTGATTGGGAAAAAGACATCGTTTTTGCCGCCGATTATCTTCCCCTGCACGAAAACGGAATGCGGCTTACGGCTCACGGAAGTTCCGGCAGTTTTTCGCGCGTGTATTACAGCACCGGCGGCGGTTTTTTCAAGCGCGAGGAAAATTACTTAAACGATGATGAAAATGCCGCATTGCAGAACACTGTGCCATATCCTTACCGCAACGCAAGCGATTTAGTCCGCTATTGCGTGAACGAAGCGATTTCGGTTTCCGGTCTTGCGCTCGCAAACGAACTTACTTTCAGAAGCCGCGAAGAACTTGATCAGCGGCTTGAAAAAATATGGCAGGTGATGAAAGAGGCGATTGAACGCGGNATGAAAGCCGAAGGGCTTTTACCCGGATCGCTGAAAGTGCCGCGGCGNGCGGTGGGATTGTGGCGCAGGCTCAAGGCGACAAACGCACTTTCAGGNGATCCAATGGCGATCCTTGACTGGGTGAATATGTTTGCGTTCGCCGTAAGCGAAGAAAACGCGGCAAGCGGCAGGGTTGTTACCGCACCAACACTCGGCGCGTGCGGGGTTATTCCTGCGGTTCTCGCTTATTACGACAAGTTTGTCTGCGCTCTATGCCCTGAAACGCAGGCACGTTTTTTGCTGACAAGCGGAACCATCGGGATACTGTACAAAACCAACGCTTCCATATCGGGCGCGGAAGTCGGCTGTCAGGGTGAAATAGGCGTTGCCTGCTCTATGGCGGCGGCTGGTCTTGCCGACCTCATGGGAGGCAGCCCCGACCACGTCTGCTCGGCAGCGCAAATCGCCATGGAACACAACCTGGGGCTAACCTGCGATCCTGTGGCGGGGCTGGTGCAAATTCCGTGTATAGAGCGCAACGCGGTCATGGCGGTAAAAGCTATAAACGCCGCGCGAATGGCTATGGCAAGGACAACCGCCCCAAAGGTACTTTTGGATAAGACAATCGAAACGATGTTTGAAACAGGGCGCGACATGGATCACAAATACCGGGAAACTTCAAAGGGCGGTCTTGCCAAAAGCTTGAGCTGCGAGTAAGCGGTATTCCGCGCCGTTGCGCTACGGCGCTGCTACGTAACACCGCGGCGCTATGCCTCTTTGTTTTTTTGCCGCTGTTTTATCGACTGTTTAAAAAGCGCGGCGACATCAACCCGGTCGTCAACACCTGTAATTGGCACAATTCCCTCGCCGTTTACGCTGCGGAAAACAGGACCTGAGCGTATGGTGTACGCCCAGCTCTTTTCGTTGTTTAAAAGATGATCCAATACAGAAGTAATTGCGGCACAGAAAAATATTAGTGAGGCGTTGTTCCTGGCTTTTGGCGCAAGCAACGCATCCATGCGCATGGAAACAGGGTTGGGAACTTCAAACACATAAGGAGCCCAGGGGTTGTCAATGCCATCGCAGTGCGCATTTGTTTCAGCGCCGCCTACGCGGGTTCCCTGTTCAATGCCGACAACAACCGCGTTGAAGTATCGCCGCATTGTTTTAATTTTTGGGTAAATCGGACCAAATTCCCCTTTGCGAAACGGCGGCGGCACAAGCGATTCAAACTTGTAAAAGGGTAAAAAGTAAAGGCGCTTAAGCCAGTGGAGTTCAGTGACAACTTTCCTGCCGTACATTGAAGTGCGCTCCTCAGGGGAACCTTCAAGGATCCGAATGTACTCCGATAAACGGGGAAGGTATTCCCTGCCAAAACTTTCTTCCATAAAGTGCCGCCAACTATTGGCGATTTCNCTCATAAAGGAATCTATATTTTCGATGTTGTTTGCACCATCATCAGTNATGCTAAAGGACACATGGCGGATGGCNAAAAGGAGCTCTTCCATAATGTGCATTAAGACAAAAATCTGCTGCATGGGATCAGTTGGAGCAATAAAAACCACGCCGCGCTTCATTCCGAAAATATCAGCGAANTACGGGAAAAGGTCGGGGTAAGAAGATAACCTGTCCCAGCCTGCTTTTGGGAAAAGCGCTTCCAGCGTTTGCAGCCCGCGGNTAACCGCCTTCCTCTCAACCTCTTCCGCCAATCGCCTTGCCTTTTCTTCTTCTGAAATTTCCTCTTTAACTTCCTGTTTTGCGCCGCCTTGTCCTGTTCCTGATACAGCGGACTCTTTCTTTTCCGGATCCTGATTGTCCTGCGCTTCGCCGCTTGGTGATTCGGATTCTGCTTTCAAATCTTTGGCATCCCCTTGCATGGCAATCTCCGCAGGAATTATGCGCTCATCTTCGGAAACACCAAGGAAAGACATAATGCGATTTCTTCGCTCCTGAAAAAATGTTGAGTATGGAACAAAAGTTGGAGAAACTGCTTTCATTAAAAGCGGATACATCAAATGGCGAACATTCTGGCGAATTCCTGAAAAAGCTGATAACGCGGAACGTATAAGTTCCTGATATTTTTTTTCCGCTTCAATAGGGTTTTCAAGGTAAAGCAGTTTATAAAGCACTTTATAAGCCGCGCGTATATGTGTGTCCAAGTCAAGCTGTTCAAGAATAAAAAGCGGCTTGTAAACTGCGCGCAAAATATGAGTAAAATCGCTTACACGCGAACTTTTTGGATTCATCTGAATTCTTCCAAGATCGCCTGATATTTTTTCTATGTCCCAATATCGGATAACATCAAGAATGGAAAACGCAATCGGAGCCGTTTTTTTCATTCTCTCGTTCCGCATCATATTGTTTCGGGGAAATAAAGAACGTGTGGATGTAACTAAAGTTTCGATTCTCTTGTAATATTCAGGCATTCGGAACTTTACAAACTGCTGGCTGACATAATCAGGCGGATCGCTAAACAGGGAAATCATGGAGTAAAAAACCTGAGTTGACGATTTTACATCAAACTCAGGCTGCGCCGCATATTTGTCCATTTTTATTCTGTCCCAATACGATGGTCTTAAAACCACCGATGGATCGTCATAACGATCCTTTTTGCTCGTCGATTTACTTTTTACAATATCAGCCGAAATTGTATCATCGGCATCCAGCAGATACGGACGGTTTCTTGCGCCGGAGTTTGAAGGGCGGTCTTTCGCGCCTATTTTTCCCCGTTTACCTTGTTGGCGCGCCGGCTCAGGAGAATTTGAGCGTTCATAGCCGACTTCACCGCCCAGTTTCTTAGCAAGGATTTCAGCTTCTTCTTTGTCGAAAACGCCCAGCTTTTCACGCACCCGGCTTAATTCGCCGGGAGCATATATTCCTTTATCTCTTTTTGCCATCGCTATACCCGCAAATAAAGTTTTTCACAAGTCCCCCAAACATTCTGTATCGGCAGCTGCGCTCCATCAGCGCCAACCAATGTTCCTGAAAAAGTGCCTAAAGGGCTTTCGTAATCCATTCTTGAAAGCAATATATTTCTTGCCGAACGGCGCGTAATCTGCGGAGTAAACACAAGATCGACCATTCCTTCCATATCCTGTATAATCCAGTCCGCTTCCTTATCACCTGAACCCCTTGTGATTTTTACCGGCGGCAAAGGCGTGAGCTTTCCGTCAATCCAAAGGGCGTTTTCGTTGTTTTTAAACGGTTCCCGCGCTTGATTTTCGCCCAGGGTAAAGCCAAAACGGCGATTAAGGCTGTCAAAACCCATCCCGGTACACCAGCTGCACCGCATCTGGTAAGGATAATAGCCTTTGAAATCGCAAAAAAGCCCGGTCGTTTTTTCAGGATCAAAGTAAATATGCCGTCCGCCGGTTACGACATTCCCGCTTACCGCCGTTAAAGTTTTATAAGCGTACATATTCCGGCGCTCAAAAAACAAGAGGCTTACCGCCATCGGCGTTGAATCACTGCGTGAAAGGTCAAAAACAGCGTGTGCGGTAAACGCCTGGCGCCGGCGCGAGGGCTCAATGTTAAGTTCTAAAGTGATTCTTTGCGCATCAAGCCAGGAATGGATTCTAAAGAAAAAGCCGAGCGATCGGCTGTCAACGGAAGAGTTGGCAAGGGAACGAGGCAAGCGCCAGCCGCCGCCGGGAAGCGTTTTATTAAACTCAATGTGCTCTTTTGTCTCTTTATCATACATGAGCACAAAGGCGGTGCGATAATATTTTATGTTGCAAAGCCTTGCGTGGATAAAAAAACGGTCATTTTGTATGAAAAACGATTCCCATTCCTTTATGCGGCTGTCTTTTATCGCATTTGGAACGGGGAAAGAATACGGGCTGTGTACATCCGCTAAGTCCACCTCTTTGAACGCCTTCGTCCATGTGCCCTGGAGCGGAATTCGTTTTTCCACAGGAGAATGACGGTTTTCCTGAATCTCCCTTGTATACATTTGACTGATACTATCACGAATGGAAAAAAGTATCAAGAAAAGGGGAGTGGAAAAACACGTGAATATGCGTTATACTTACCAAAGTTATACATAACGGAGGAAAATATGGTGGAACCTGCGAAACGCGATCCAAACGCGCCAAAATTTCTTGAGATTACGGTCAAAGACAGCAATGGCAAAACGTGGTCAACTTTTTATGCTCATGCTAAGGATTTTTCTACCGGTTCGGTGGGCTATTACGCTTCAGACAAGCTGGTCAACCCGGAAAGCGCCGAACGTTACCAGGCGGGATTGAGCTTTACACTTATAGGTTCCAAGCCCGGTAAGTAAGGCATTTCCTGAAATAAAAAGCTATACGACAATAGCCTGCTCCGGCGCGGTTGAGATATATTCGTTAGGTGTGTTGTCGCGTATTTAAGGGGGAAAAAGTGCAGTTGCATGAGTCGGCGGAAAATTACCTTGAAACGATTCTCATTTTAAGCTCCCGCGGGGACAAAGTCCGGTCTATAGACATTGTGAATCAACTTGAATATAGCAAGCCAAGTGTGAGCATTGCCATGAAAAACCTGCGTTCAAAGGGCTACGTTTCCATGGATGTTGACGGATACATAACGCTCACCGAGGCAGGGCGCAAAATTGCCGATACGATATATGAGCGGCACGTAGCGCTTTCTGACTGGCTGGTTTTTTTGGGCGTTGATTCAAAAACAGCGGTGCATGATGCCTGCAAAATGGAACACGTTATGTCAGACAAAAGTTTTTTGGCAATAAAAAAGCATATTGAAAACTTAAAACAAGCCGCGGGAGTTTCCTGATAAATTATGCGTGTGGAAGTATCATGAAGTCTATGACATTAGGCGTTGGTGGCATGTCTTGTGCCGCCTGCGCAAAAAGTATTGAGCGTTTATTGGAAAAACAGGACGGCGTAAAAACGGGTCAGGTAAACTTCGGCACAGAAAAGCTATTCATTGAGTTTAACGAAAGCAAAATTAACTTTGAAAAAATTTCTGCGCTTGTGCAAAAATCGGGTTTTACATTGCATCTTCCGCAGAAGGATGAAGCGGATGCATCTGCCTTGCGCAAGGCGGATGAAATACAAAAGCTGTGGTTTTCTTTTAAGTGGTCTTTAATCGCGGCAATCCCGCTGTTTCTTTTTTCAATGCTGCCAATGATTTTTTACGCATTGGACTTGCGCGTTTTGCCGTATAATCTTGACCCGCTCAATTTCCCAAGCATCAACGGCTTAATTCAGCTCATTTTTACGTTGCCTGTTATATGGCTGAACCGGAACATTTTCCGCAGAGGCTTTTCCGCTTTTTTTACCGGTGCTGCAAATATGGATTCGCTGATTGCAAAAGGCACAATGGTGGCTTTTGTTTTCAGTTTGTATCTCACCATAGACAATTTTTTCACTTTAGGCGCCGCAATGGTTGATACTATGGCGGACGTGATGTTTATGGATTACAACCAATATTATTTTGAGACGGTTGCAATAATTTTGACGCTGATTGTTTTGGGAAAATATCTGGAGGCAAAAACAAAAGGCGGAACTTCAGAGGCGATAAAAAAACTGATGGGACTTTCGCCAAAAACGGCAAGGGTTATTCGTGACGATATTGAAATGGAAATCCCAATTGACGATGTGATTGCAGGCGATATTATCCAAGTAAGGCCNGGTGAAAAAATGCCTGTTGACGGNGTTGTTGTGCAAGGCTTCACAAGCGTTGACGAATCTATGCTTACGGGNGAAAGTATGCCCGTCAGCAAAAAAGANGGNGATTCGGTAATCGGCGCAAGCATCAATAAAAACGGGTTTATAAAATTCAANGCGACAAAAATTGGCAAAGATACCGTGCTTGCGCAAATCGTAAAGCTAGTTGAAGATGCGCAAAACTCCAAAGCGCCAATCGCACGAATTGCCGACAGAATTTCCGGTTACTTTGCATACGCGGTATTGGCAATTGCGATAGCGGCAGGTGCGGCATGGTTTATCGCAGGATATGACATGGCATTTGTGATGGTTGTTGTCGTTTCCGTTTTGCTTATTGCTTGCCCCTGCGCTTTGGGCTTGGCAACTCCTACCGCTGTGATGGTTGGCACAGGAAAAGGGGCGGAAAACGGCATTTTGATTAAGGGCGGTGAATCTTTGGAAATTGCCCACAAAATCAAAACTGTTGTATTTGATAAAACAGGAACTGTTACAGAGGGGAAACCCCATGTTACAGATATTGTAACAAAAGGCAGTTACAGTGAAGATGATATTTTGCTTATGGCGGCATCAGGGGAGATGCAGTCGGAACATCCATTGGGCGAGGCTATTGTAAATTACGGAATAAATAAGTTTGGAAAAATACTTGAGCCTGAAAAATTTAATTCAATTACCGGACAAGGAATTGAAGCTGAAATTAACGGAAAGAGCGTTTTAATTGGCAACAAGCGTTTAATGGAAAGCCGGGAAATCGACATGGACGTTTATGCACAGGAAAGTGACAGGCTTGCGAATGAAGGTAAAACGCCGATGTACATATCTGTTGATGGGAAACTTGAAGGTATTGTTGCCGTGGCAGATATAATTAAACCGACAAGTAAGGCGGCTGTGGAAAAGCTAAAAAACATGGGCATTGAAATTGTGATGATAACAGGCGACAACAAACGCACAGCGGAAGCTGTTGGAAGGCAATCAGGAATTGATAAAGTGTTTGCTGAAGTTTTGCCGCAAGACAAGGCTGAAAATATCAAGGGGCTGCAGGCAGGCGGCGGTAAAGTGGCAATGGTTGGTGACGGAATCAATGACACACCCGCGCTTGTGCAAGCCGACATTGGCATTGCAATTGGCGGCGGCACTGATGTTGCGATTGAATCGGCTGATATTGTGCTTATGCGCGGAGATTTGCAAGGCGTTGCCCAGGCAATTTATTTGAGTAAAAGAACCATGCGCAACATCAAGCAAAATCTGTTTTGGGCTTTTGCTTACAATGTGGCGGGCATTCCAATTGCAGCGGGTCTTTTGTACATTTTTGGCGGCCCTTTGCTTAATCCAGTTATTGCCGCCCTTGCTATGGCATTCAGTTCCATTTCCGTGTTACTTAACGTATTGCG